>CAMQRG010000264.1 GCA_947036475.1 uncultured Clostridia bacterium | reverse complement strand
ATAATGTAGTTATTATATAAAAGTTTGCCCGCTCCGTCAAGCCAATCCTTGACAGATTCCAGAATTTGTTTTGTTTCCCGCATAAAATCAAGGTTTTACAGTTGATTTAAGAGGTTTCCGTTTTATTTTTTTACCTGATTTGCACGTTTCTTATGTTTACTTTCTTTCACAAATTGGTGTAAATCGGCATAATTTGGTATAAGTAAAACTGTCTTTTTGTACTATAATCAGGCAGTTAAAAAACCGATGGCTGGAAAACTCCAATCATCGGTTTTTTGCTTTCAATCCTGTCTGCTCAATGCGCCGTATCCACTACAACAATCGCGGAATCCCCCAGCCTTGCCTGTTCCAGCACAGCTTCGGCCAGCTTTTCAAACGACCCGAAAGAGGACGTTGCGCCCGCAATGGCATCATACTCTCCGTTTCCCTGCCCTGCCAGCAGCTGACCGGCATAATAACGGGTGTATTCATTCGGGTAAGTCCCTGCTACATACAACATATTCTGCATATAAGCATTGTCCCAGCTTTTGATGAAGCCGCTGGCGTTTTCCGCGTTATATTCCACAGAAACAATCTCCCCGCCCTTCACCATGATTGTGATATATTCTTTCCATCCATGACTGAATTCAGCCGCCTGGGCAGTATAGTAGCCATCCTGAAGCGCCGCTTTGTCACCACAGCCCGTCAGCATTGTCAGAGAAAACAGAAATATGCTTAACAGTATCCGTTTCATTTGCCACGTCCCTCCTTCAGTCTAAACCTTCTCACATGGGATTGCAGCCGTTCCGCTTCATCTGCCAGCATACCGCTGGACTGCTCAGTCTGCGCGGCATTCTGCAGGTTTCTGTTTGCAGCGGAGGAAATTACCTCTATCCTGCCTTCCATGCTGGCAAGTGCGCCCTCCTGACTCTCTACCGCAGTAACAAGCTGGTCTGCAATCATATTGATCTGAGCGGAAACTTCAGAAATCGCCCGAAGTGAATCTGCCGTATTCGCGGTCAGTTCTACGCCTGTCTGTATGATTGAACTGGTGCTGCCTACCATTTCCGTTGCGTTTTTCGCCGCCTCTGCGCTCTTAGCCGCCAGCTCCTTAACCTCGTTTGCCACAACCGCAAATCCTTTGCCGGAAACCCCTGCGCGTGCCGCCTCAACAGAGGCATTCAACGCAAGTATACTGGTCTGGAAAGCAATGCTCTCGATCGCCTTGGCAATCTTAGTGATCTCCTGTGCATTGCCGCTGATATCATCCATTGCACCGGAAAGCGAAGCCATCTGCGTATTGGCCTCGTCAATGCGCTGTGCAATTTCTTCCGTCTTGGAACGGGTCTGTCCCGTGCTTTCCGTAACGTTTGCAAGACGTTCTTTTACATTAGATACCTCCTGCACAAGCTCCTCTGTGGATTCATTCTGCTCCATAGAAGCCTGATACAGCTGCGCGGACTGCCCTTTCATTTCCTCAGCCATGCCCGTCAGGCGCGACGCAGCAGACTGGAAGCCCAATATTGTACCGTTCATGGAACTGATAATTTCACGCAGGCTGTGCTGAATCAACGCAAAATCGCCCTTATAATCCACTTGGGATTCCGTATCCAGATTGCCGCCCGCAATCTGCGTCAGCACCCTCTGGATATCAGATATGTAACGGTTAATACTCTCGACCGTTTCCCCCAGCGTCCGGTTCATGACTTCCATCTCGTCCCCTGAATCAACAGACAAAACCTCTGTATGCAGGTCACCATCAGAAAGCGCGACCATACGGCTCGTTACACTCTTTACCGGACGGGAAATCGAACGGGAAAGCCGGAGAACCAGCAATATAGAAATCACCAGAACAGCCAGCGTGGCCGCAGCCGCCAGCAGCATCGCACTGTTTATCAAATAATTATAGTCGGCCTTCGGAACCTGTATCACCAAAGACCATTGCGTACCGCGAATGGGCGAAAACGCGACAAGCATCTTTTCCCCATCGATGGAAAATTCCGTTGCACCGGTCTCCCCTGTTGTCACGCGGCTGCTGGCTTCCTGATTGCCGCCGCTGAGCTCCAGCAGCGTACTCCCCGCCAGAACAACAGACTGGTCGGGATGGCCTGTAACGATGCCTTCCCTGTTTGCCATAAACGCCATGCCGTTTTTGCCAATGTTAATGCTGCTGATTACATCATTCAGGGTATCATATTTATATACCCCAACTACATATAAGGCAGTTTCCCCATTCTCCTTCACAGGCATACCGATTGCAATGCCCAGCTTATTCTGGAAAATCGTCGAGGAATATACTGTCAGATTATCTGTTTCCTGAAGAAGAGAAAGGAAGGTCTGTTCCAGGCTCTGCGGCGCGCCCTTAAGTCCCTGTACCAGCTGTCCGCTCCCATTGTACAGCCCAATGGAATGAAATTCATAGATTTCAGCCGCCTCCGTCAAAAGCGTTTCGCGGTTCCTGTACACTTCATCTACCGGAATATCCCCTGCTTTCATTTGAGGCATATCCGCAATGGTCATCATGCGGTCTGCCAGCATATGTATAT
>CAMQRG010000263.1 GCA_947036475.1 uncultured Clostridia bacterium | reverse complement strand
AGATAGCGTAGCGTCTCGTGGGCTCGGAGATGTGTATAAGAGACAGGGGCGGCATAGAAGCAATTGTTTTCCATGATAAAATGAAGGGCTGTTATAAGGACCTTGTCCGCGCATTGGGGCAGAAATATAATGTTCCGATTTATAAGCACCAGAAACTGCGCAGCCCGGAAACAATGGAATTTCCCAACTGAAGCGAAATGCACTCCTTTGGAATGAAAACGGGCGAAACTGGTATTGGCAGGCGGCAGACTTCCGTCCGCAGATGGATTATACTGTATTCGTATGAAAAACAAAGGAGGGACACATATGAGTTTGGGTAAAAGTTTGTATGATGCAAGGAAAAAAAGCGGGCTTTCGCAGGAGGATGTTGCGGAAAAGCTGGGCGTGAGCCGGCAGACGATTTCAAAGTGGGAACTGGACGAAGCGCTTCCTGATATTCGGCAGTCCAAAAGACTTTCTGCATTGTACCACTTAACGCTGGACGAACTGGTCGATTTTGATTTGGAAATAAAGGAGATTGAGCATACCATCGAAACGATGAGCGAGGAAAAACAACAGCAGGTGGACTGGACAAAGCTGTGGGGAAAGAAATATCCGGTTTTAACAACATACCAGCAGGAGGTCGAGACAGAGCAGTATAACAGGGAACTGGAAAGAATGCTGACGCGGCTGAAAGCGGATTATGGATACAGTGATGAAGATGCTTTTCTGGTACTCAAGGATATTTTAGCCCAGATTTGGAACAGCAAAAACAAGAAAGCTGTGTCTGCCGGATAAACGATGGTGTGCCAGAAGAACAGCCAAAAGAAATTTTCTTTGCATACGAATATTCTGAAACACATTATTTTGCCCCCAGTTGTCATGATACCTATGATAACTGGGGGTATTTTGAATGATTTGACAGGCAGCAGGGAGAAGGGAAGAAGTGAATAGAAACAGGGACTATTTCATTTTTCATGTACACACTCCGTCCTATTTTTTATGATTTTACCATTAACCTCCAATAAAAATCACTTTCAAGCAGTCAGTTCTTTTTTCAAATACTGCTGTTTCCAGTATGGCTTGCAGGATAAGACGCTTTTCTTCCATGGAAAAATCGTCTGAGCGGAAAAAGTCGGGCAAGGGCGGTACAGAAAAACACTCCGACGGAGCCTGTTGAACGAGTAAGGACAGGCGCTTTTCCAATTCCATGATTTCCGATTCCGCCTTTGCTTTCGTTTTGCGGTATTCGTCCATAGTGTCAATACCGTTGAGGTAAGCGTCTTTTGCTTTGCGCAGACGCAGTCTGGCTTTTTCCAAAAGCAGAGTAATAGTAGTGCGTTCCTCGTTTTCCTGTGTCTGTAGTTTTTGCTGAATGACATACGAAAACGGCAGGCTGCCTCCGGCGGCTGTTTCCATTGCGGCAAACAGGGCAGGAATCAGGCGGGCAGTTGAAATGGCATGGGATACATGGCACTTGCTATGACTATACCCGCTGCACTGCATTTGCTGTGCGCCGTTTTTGAACTGTGTCCCAAATGCAAGGCTTTGTCCGCATGCAGAGCATTTTACCATACCGGAAAGCCAATGACTTTCTGAGGGACGTGGGCGGTGTTTCGGCTGGCGTTCGCTTTGCAGACGATGTACGGCGTTTTCCCAAAGCGCATCGGAAATAATCGGCTCCCAATCGCCTTTGGAAAGGATTGCCGCAGGCGTGAAGTAATCCCTGTCTGCACGTCTGCCAGGCGTCCAGCGCAGATAGCCGCAGTATACGGGGTTATTCAGGATATAACGGACAGAGCGGCTTTCAAAAGCATTACCCTGATGTGTACGCAGTCCCATTTCATTCAGCTGCCGCGCCAAGGCAGGAAGGGAAACTCCGGCCATGTATTGTTGGAACAGCCAGCGTATCGCCTCCGCTTCTTCCGGCACAACGGAAAGGCTTTTATTTTTATTCCGATAGCCGAAGGGGGCGGCGGTTTGCCATTCACCCTGTTCCGCCTTTTTCTGCATGGTTTTATGGACTTCCTCTGCAAGATTCAGGGAATAATATTCTGCCATTGCCTCCAGCATGCTTTCATAAATGACGGCGAATTTATCGTCCTCCGGCACAGGTTCCTTTACGGAGATCAACTTTACGCCGTTTTTTTTCAGCAGGGATTTATAAAGCACAGCATCTTCTCTGCTGCGGGCAAAGCGGTCATATTTATGCACAAGGATTACCCGCAGGCGGCTGTTTTTCTGACGTGCCAGCCGTATCATGCGCTGGAAAGCGGGGCGGTTCTCAGCTTTCCGTCCGGAGATGCCTTCATCAATAAAAATCCATTCTTCTGGGATACAGTATCCGTTTTTGTGGGCAAACTCTTTGATTTCTTCCAGCTGCGCTGCAGGGGAATATGCTGTCTGTTCCTCCGTAGAAACGCGGATATATGCTGCGGCAAAATCCATGCGGCAGCCCTCCTTTGAAACGTTCCAAGGAAGTTTATGACGGAGCGGAGGGAAATATGCGGCTGTATGCGGATATGGTTTTCATGCTTGCCTTTTGTGCCGCTCCATTGTAAAATAGGCGCAGAGG
>CAMQRG010000262.1 GCA_947036475.1 uncultured Clostridia bacterium | reverse complement strand
ACACGTAAGGAGTCGTCGGCAGCGTCAGATGTGTATAAGAGACAGATAATGACCTCCAAGGCCACTGCCTCCAGTTTTTCTTCATATTCTGCCACAGACTGATTTACCAGTTCGACGATATCCGTCGGCGCAAGATGTACCGTCAGACTGCCCGTAGACGCTTTGGAAGCCTCTACCAAATCCTCCGTCAGCTTTTTCAGCCGGCGTGACTGACGTTCCAATACCTCAAGATATTCCGCTGCCTGTCCTTCCAGCCCTTCTTTTTTCAGAAGGTCAACATAATTGATGATGGAGGTCAGAGGGGTTTTAATGTCGTGCGAAACATTCGTAATCAGTTCTGTTTTCATGCGTTCGCTTTTCATTTTTTGCTTCAACGCAATGGAAAAGCCTTTTGAAATGCTGTTCAGGTTTTCCCCATGCTGGCGGAACGAACGCAGCATACGGGCAGTGTCCACTTTGTAATCCAGATTCCCGCGTGCAAGGTTTTGTCCGGCTTTTTTCAGCTTTTGCAGCTGGGACGCAATAGAGCAGAATACGAACAGCAGAACGGTATTCAAAATCAGCGCGACGCCAGGCCCTGTCAGGTAGAACAAAGATACAACAAGCCATGCTGCGGCAACTTTCCAGACCATTGGCAGAGCAGCAACCACGTCAAGGAATGTGCTGCATAACGCAAGGAAGAATTTCCAGCAGAAATGGAACACCCAGTAAGCGATGGTATTCCGCCACCACTTGCCCATTTTCAGTCGTGTAGCGCAGGTCAGCAGCGTTGCCAGAAGCAGTATTCCGAAGGCAATCAGGAGGAAAATACCGAACATGATATTTGCCACATTGGAAAGCGACATATTCGCGCCAATGAATATACAGAAGCTGAAAAGCGTACCCATGATACAGAAATAGAGGTCAAGCGGTATCTTGTCCTGCATATTGGGGAATATCTCGTTTGTGCCTTCGCGGTGCCCTGCGGCGCAGAACAGATAAACCATGCTGCCCGCCAGAATAATCAGGCTTGTCAGCAGGAAAAGGATTGCCCAGTTGTGCATCATTTCCGCTGCTCCGTAAAAACGGTAGCTGAGCCAGTATTCATCGGATACCGTCAGTGGGTCGGTCACATAGGTGCGCATCGTGACGAGGACAGGCTCATCTAAAAGCGGGGTACCTTCCTCCCCTGTATCGCTGTATATGACAGCGTGGCTGGAGTCAAACGCAATTTCGTAGACTGAATCTTCCAAAAGATTTGCTGTGCCCTGCGCCAGATTTACGGTTTCTGCGCCCAGAAAATCATAGTACAGTGAGAAACGATAATCCGTTATATGCACAAGAGGGCCGCTGTCCTGCGGAATATTGGTAAACAAAAGCTGCGACCCGTCCTTCGAGAACAACTCAAAGCGGAAATTTGTTTTATCCGGTGCAAAACGCTCCTGCAGCGTGCTGGTGGATACATCGCTGTTAATCCAACCCATTGTACGGTCTGCATAGAGGTATGTGGTTCCGGCACACTGCCCCGTTTTGGCGTAGGGGACAGGCTGGTCCGCATAAAAACCCCAATCCCCTGCGAAAGTGATGGTGATGATGCTGATGATGGAGGTCAGCCCTGAAAGTATCACCAGAAAACAGGCAACCGCCTTCATACCCAGATTATGGGTAAGTTTTGTCATTCCTTCGCCTCCTTTTCAATTTTATACCCCAGCCCCCAGACTACTTTGAGGTAATGCGGTTCGGAGGGGTTGATTTCGATTTTTTCCCGCAGATGGCGGATATGGACTGCAACAACACTGCCGGAACCATAGGCGTCCTCGTTCCAGATCTGTTCATAAATCTGAGCGGAGGAAAATACGCGCCCCGGGTTTTCCATCAGGAGTTTCAGGATATTGTATTCACTGGGTGTCAGATTGACAACTTCCCCGTCTACGGTGACAATCTTCGCGTCATCGTCCAGGTCTATGCCGCCGATGACCAGATGGGAGGCTTTTTTCGTCATGCCGCCCAAAGAGGTGTACCGGCGCAGCTGGGAACGTACCCTTGCCAGAACTTCGATAGGATTGAAGGGCTTTGTGATATAATCATCGGCGCCAATGTTCAGCCCCAGTATCTTATCGCTGTCCTCACTTTTTGCCGTCAGCAGTATAATCGGAATGTTGCAGGTTTCCCTGAGCTTCGCTGTGGCAGAAATTCCGTCCATCTGCGGCATCATGATATCCATTAAAATCAGGTGAATATCGTTATGAGCCACAACGTCCAACGCTTCGCGCCCGGTATACGCTGTGAAGATTTTGTAGTTTTCCGTAGATAAGTAAATTGACAATGCGGATACAATGTCCTTTTCGTCATCGCAAATCAAAATATTATACATTTTTTGCACCTCCGTCAGTCTGCAATTTTATTCTAACCGACCCTCCTTAAGAAATGAGGAGGGAATTTTTTAAGATATGTTTAATATCCCTATCTTTCTATTTTCTTAAAGATTTTAACATATTTAGCTTAAAAATTACAGGTTAAAGTATAAAAAAAGAGAGGAGAAAGACCGCGGAACGCTGTCCCGCATTCTGCAAATGTGCGTT
>CAMQRG010000261.1 GCA_947036475.1 uncultured Clostridia bacterium | reverse complement strand
GACTTAAGAAACCAAGCAAAAAGAAAAATTTGTTTTCTTAAGTCAAGCCGCCTTAAATCTGCCGTTTTTTATCTTCCCTTCGCCTTTCCAGAGCCCAATCTGTATCCGATAAAAAGACATTCAGCTCCCTGACGTCCGATTGACCTCCTCCGCATAACGGACGGTTTCCATCGCGTCCTTAGCGTATTTATCCGCGCCAATCCTGTCCGCATATTCCTGCGTCAGTACTGCGCCGCCCACAACAACCCTGCACCATGGCGCGCCCACGCGCAGCTGTTTTATGGTTTCCTCCATAGCGGGTACGGTCGTTGTCATCAGCGCGCTCAGCCCAACAAGCGGCGCATGGAGTTTCTGCACAGTTTCCACGATTTCCTCCGGCGGAACGTCCCGCCCCAAATCTGTCACCGCAAAGCCGTAATTTTCCAGCAGGAGCTTCACAATATTTTTCCCAATATCATGGATATCCCCTTTTACCGTAGCAATCACAAAGCTGCACTTTCCAGCCGCCGGTTCCTTTTCCGAACGGGCAATAAACGCCTTGATTTCCTCAAACGCGCTTTTTGCCGCTTCTGCGCTCATCAGCAGCTGGGGCAGGTATACCCGTTTTTCCTCAAAGCCTCTGCCAACTGTATCCAGTGCAGGAATGATTTCCCCGTTTATGATTTCCAGCGGCGGAACGGTTTTCAAAAGCTGAACCGTAATCTCACCCGCCTGTCCGCCCAGTCCCTTCGCAATGGCTTTTTTCAGGGCGGATTTGTATTCTTCCGCAGAAACAGCCGCCGCAGGCTTTTGTTCCGCCGTCTGCGCTGGTGTATAAGATGCAGAAAAGCGGATATAGTCGGCACAGTTTTCGTCTAAGCCATGCAGTGTACGGTATGCAAAATACGTCCGCATCATATCAGCAGAATACGGATTCATAATTGCCGCAGAAAGGCCGTTTTCGAGCGCAAGAGCAAAAAACGTACTGTTTATGCTGTCCCTGTTGGGCAGTCCGAACGAAACATTGGAAACACCCAGAGAGGTACGGCAGCCCAGCCGAAAGCGAATTTCCCGCAGAGCCTGCAAGGTAACCTTTGCGGCATGCGGCTCCGCGCTCACCGTCATGGCAAGCGTATCAAATATCAGGTCTTTTTTATCAATACCGTAGCTTTCCGCCGTTTTCAGTATCTTTTCAGCAATTTTGACACGCCCTTCCGCCGTTTCGGGGATTCCGTCCTCGTCCAGAGTCAGCGCCACCACCAGCCCGCCGTATTTTTTCACCAGCGGGAAAACCGCGCGCATGCTTTCCTCTTTGCCGTTTACGGAATTGACCATTGCCTTCCCGTTGTACCGCCGGAGCGCGCGCTCCATGGCCACAGTGTCGGAAGTATCTATCTGGAGCGGCAGGTCGATAACCGCCTGTAATTCACAGACCACATTCTCCAGCATTTCCGGCTCGTTGATATCCGGCAGACCTACATTGACGTCCAAAATATGCACGCCTTTGTCCTGCTGGTTAATTCCTTCCGTCAGGATATAGCCAATGTCATTTTCCTGCAATGCCTGTTTAAAACGCTTTTTCCCCGTCGGATTAATTCTTTCTCCAATCAGTATGGGAGAATCGCCAAATTCCACACTGTGTGTATAGGAGGAAACACAGACAAACTCCTTTTTTTCAACCGGAACAGGCGGAATTTCCGCAGATTTCTCCACCAGTGCGCGGATATATTCCGGCGTTGTGCCGCAGCAGCCGCCCGCAACACGCACGCCCTTCTTTATCAGTCCCGCAACATCATCAGAAAATTCCTTCGGCAGAACATCATACACCGTCTGCCCGTCCACCATCTTCGGCAGGCCCGCATTCGGCTTCATAATGACAGGCAGTGAAGAATATTTCAGGTACTCCTCCACCACTCCTGCCAATTCTTTCGGGCCAAGAGAGCAGTTGACGCCAATTGCGTCTGCCCGCAGTCCTTCCAGAAGTGCAGCCATAGCCGCCGGACTGGCTCCCGTCATCAGCTTTCCATCTTCGCCGTAAGCATTGGAAACAAAAACCGGCAGGCTGCTGTTTTCCTTCGCCGCAAGCACAGCCGCTTTTGTTTCATAGCTGTCATTCATGGTTTCAATGAATATCAAATCCGCGCCGTATTTTACACCCAGCTTCACCGTTTCCGCAAAAACGGACACAGCTTCTTCAAAGTCGAAATCTCCGTAAGGCCTGAGCAGTTTTCCCGTAGGCCCAATGTCCAGCGCGATAAACTTTTCATGCCGCCCAGCGCTTTTCTCCCGCGCCGCCCGCGCGTTTTCCATGGCTGCTTTTACAATTTTATCCAGCTCGTCCAGCGGAAATTTCAGAATATTTGCGCCGAAGGTGTTTGTATTCACCACATTGCTGCCCGCATCAAAATACGCCTGATGAATTTCCGTAATCACCTCAGGCCGGGTCAGATTCCACGTTTCCGGATATTCCCCCGGCTGAAGCCCCTGCGCCTGCAAAAGCGTCCCCATGCCTCCGTCAAGATACACAATATGTTCCCTGTCTCTTATACACATCTCCGAGCCCACGAGACGCTACGCTATCT
>CAMQRG010000260.1 GCA_947036475.1 uncultured Clostridia bacterium | reverse complement strand
ATACAGGTGGTATGATAAGCAGGTGTGAAAAAGGAAAAAGGCTTTCTGATAGATGCCTTTTGAAAACGAAAAACAGGGGCTTTGGAATGTTCCCGCCGCAAAACGCAGGCCTGCGGCAAATGGGTCAAGGGGCGATGCCCCTTTGCGGGAGTTTGAGGGTGCAGAACCTCCGGCGGAGGCTCGTTCAGCGCCGACCGGAACGGAGTGAAGACCAGTGCCCTCAAGGTCTTTGATTTTAGGCAGAAAAAGGAGAGGTGGACATGAAAGGAAACGGAATAAAACGCGCGGCAGGTGCGGTACTGGCGGCGGTGATGCTGCTTTCGCCGCTGGGTACTACGGCATTCGGCGCGCAGACATATTATGAACAGAAAACGACAAAAACAGTTACGCGCGGCGTGACATATGAACAGAACAGCCGTATGACAGATGTGGGAATACAGAATATTCACGTTCTGACGGTTGATTTGACGGAAAGTACGCTGGAATTCCGCGAGGTGGAAAGCACCAACGGTCTTGGTCTGAAAGAAACTGTCAAAAAGCTGCTGACGGACAACGGCGCGCTGGCGGGCGTAAATTCTGATTTCTTCGGCCTGAGCGGCACACATTCCGCGGCATTTGGCCCGATTGTACGTAATGGTGACGTAGTTTCTGCCGGAACCTCACTGAACCATGATGAAGACCAGTATGCGGCGTTTTTCCAGAATGAGGACGGAAATCCGTTTTTTGATTATTTCAAAATGACGGCGGTTTTTGCAAATAACAGTTCCAGTTTTGAACTGGCTTCTATCAATAAGGTGACTTCCATGGTCTACCCGATTTACTTTGACCGTCAGGCAGGCACGAATACGGCGGAAATTGACCAGAGATTTCCGGATTTGGTAAAGATTGCTGTAGAGGACGATGAAATCACATATATTTCTCAGAAGGGCGAACTGACGGAAGTGCCGGAAGATGGCTACCTGATTGTGATGAGCGGGGATTACAGGGATAACGCGGCAAATATGTTCCAGGTGGGCGACTATGTGGAACTGCGCATCACTTCTTCTGTGGATTTGGACTATATTGAAACGGCGTTCGGCGGCGGCGGCAAGCTGCTGGTAAACGGGCAGGAGGCTCCGGCGACAAAAATTGTTGCGGCGGGCAGACAGCCCAGAACAGCATTCGGCGTTTCTCAGGACGGACAGACAGCGATTTTCATGGTTGTGGACGGCAGAGGGGACAGCGTCGGCGCGACCCATGCGGAAACAGCCGCGCTGATGCGCGAATACGGCGGGTATAACGCAATGCATCTGGACGGCGGCGGCTCCTCTACAATGGTTGTGCAGACGGTTGAGGACGCGGAGCCTGTGGTGAAAAATGAGGTTTCCGAAGGTTCGGAGCGTAAGGTAATCAATGCGGTGGGCATTTTCCAGAATGCGGAAAAAGGCGAAGTGGAACGCATCGCCATCATGCCCGCGCTGAACAGAACGCTTCCCGGCAAGCCGGTGGATTATGTGGTTTACGGGCTTGATGAATATGATAACAGAATCGAAATTCCGGCGGCGGAGGTGACGATGCAGGCAGTTGGCGTAGAGGGCGCATGGAGCGGCTACACGTTTACGCCTTCCGCAAGCGGGACGTATGAAGTGACGGCGGAGTATAACGGTATGACAGCAGCACTGCCAGGCATGGTCTGCGGGAGGACGGCACGACTGAAGCCCTCCGATGTGGATATCAAACTGGACGGCGCTGGCGGGACGGCGAAAATCGCCATGACTGCGCTGGATGATGATGGTTTCAGCTATTGGGTATCCACAAGCACAGAATACACTGTTGCAGATGAAAGCATCGGCACGATGGCGGAAAATGTGTTTACGGCGAAAAACAATGGTTCTACCTATATCAAGTGTGAAAAAGACGGGGCAACGGCGTATATCTCTGTAACGGTGGGCGGCGGCGCGGCGGCGCAGAAGCCTGCGGATACTGTGCAGGGAGATATTCTGAACAAGCCTTTTGAATATGCGAATGACGGGGCATTTTATCTGAACATTGCCGGAAAAGTTGCGTATACAGGCGGTGAAACGATAGAAGAAAGCGCATATAATAACGCGCGGAGCAAGGCAAAGAGTGTGATTGACGCAAATGCTGAGGTTGCGGTATACGGCGGGAAAAACGACATACAGTCGGCGACTGTGGTAGACAGTCTGAGCTGGACGGGTGCGTACCGCTTCCTGAACCGCGGAGGCGTAAGCCTTGCGATGGTTACGGCGGCTAAGGGCGGCATTACGGCGACAGACCCCAGCCAGTGGACAAAGCTGACACAGGATATTGAAGCTGCCGGAAATGATACGATTATCATTGTGACAGATAAAACGCCTTCTGAGTATTCCTCTGCGGCGGAAACGAATTATTTGCGGGCAGTATTGGGGAAATACGCAGTGCAGGGCAAAAAGGTGTTTGTAGTTTCCTGTTATAATCAGGGCTATTGGAGTTCCGTCAAGGACGGCGTGCGCTATCTGAACCTGCCGAACCTCTGGAAAGCTGATGGTACGGTAAACGAAGATTTCCGTATGCTGCGGTTCAGAGTAAACGGGGCCTGTCTCTTATACACATCTGACGCTGCCGACGACTCCTTACGTGTA
>CAMQRG010000259.1 GCA_947036475.1 uncultured Clostridia bacterium | reverse complement strand
TACACGTAAGGAGTCGTCGGCAGCGTCAGATGTGTATAAGAGACAGGAGGAAATCCCTTATGTAAGGAGTATTTCTTTCGGCATTTGGGTGAAGAACGGTTCAAGGAATGAGCGGCCGCACGAAAACGGCGTTTCGCATTATATCGAACATATGATGTTTAAGGGTACGGAAAACCGCTCCGCAAGACAGATTGCAGAGGAGATGGACGCGCTTGGCGGGCAGATTAACGCCTATACGACAAAGGAATATACCTGCTATCATACGCGCGTGCTGGACCGGCATTTTGACCGCGCGCTGGACGTGATGAGCGATATGCTCCTGCACCCGCTGTTTGCGGAGGGCGATGTGCGGAAGGAGAAAAACGTGATTTTGGAGGAAATTGCAATGTACGACGATGCGCCGGAGGAACTGGTGCATGACGCTTTGCAGGATTCCATTTGGCGCGACAGCACGCTGGGCATGCCGATACTTGGGACGGCGGAAACAATAGACGGTTTCGGTGCGGAATTTATACGGGAATACTATGAAAAGAATTACCATACGGAGAACATTGTGCTTTCTGCGGCGGGGAATTTTAAGCTGGACGATATGCTGGAAAAGCTGAACACTGCGCTGGGCGGCTGGAAACGGGAACAGCCTTTTCAGCCTTATAATACGGCGGCGTCTTACCATATTACGGCGGTGGAGAAGGAGAAGGACGTGGAGCAGGTGCATGTCTGCCTTGCGTTCCCCGGGCTGGAACGGGAGCACCCGATGAAATATGCCGCCGCGATATTCAACACGTTATTCGGCGGCGGCATGAGCTCGCGCCTGTTCCAGAGGGTACGGGAGGAAAACGGGCTGACGTACTCCATTTACAGCTATACAACAGCTTTCGCGGATACGGGCGTTTTTTCCATTTACGCCGGAATGAACCCCAATCAGGCGGAACGGGTATTTGAACTGATTGCCGAGGAAATCGCGGGAGTAAAGGAAACGCCATTCCCGCCAAAGCTCATTGAGGTAACAAAGGAGCAGATGGTGAGCAATTTTATCATCGGGACGGAAAGCACGCTGAACCGCATGACCTCCGCAGGGGCTTCTCTGTTGCTGCGGGGCAGCGTGGAAGAAACAGAGGAAATCATTGCGAAGATTGAGGCGGTAACGGCGGAGGACGTTCTGGAGGCGGCCAAAGCCGTACTGCGGACGGGAGAAATGAGTTTTTCTGCTGTTGGAAATCTGAAAGGCAACGATTTCGGCGCGCTGGTTAAAAAGTTTTTTTAACAGGAACAGCATGAAAGGCGGCTGTATGAGAAAATTTCTTATAACATGAAAATTTTTTCTGACAATGCCCATAATTACCGAACTTTTTTGGAATACTAATCCCGCGCGGAGAATCATCTTTGTGCGGGAGAAATCCAAAAGAGGAGGTATTATAATTATGAAAATTACTAATTTTATTGCGCTGACACTTGTGGTCATCGGCGCGCTGAACTGGGGTCTGATTGGCTTTTTCGGCTATGATGTGGTGACAGCGTTGTTCCACGAAAACCTGTTCTGGATTGCGCGGACGATATTTGCGCTGGTAGGTCTGGCGGGCATCTGGTGTCTGACGTTCTATCATTCTGTGGGACAGGGCGCGGGACGCTCATAAAAGGTTTCAATCACTGGGCGGGAAACCGCCTTTACATAAGATTGGGGGAAAGGAAAATGCGCTTTACAAAAATGCAGGGCTGCGGAAATGATTACATTTACATCAACTGTTTTGAGGAGGACGTGCAGGAGCCGGAACGGCTGGCTGTGGCAATGAGCGAACGCCATTTCGGCGTGGGCGCGGACGGGCTTGTGCTGATACTGCCTTCTGAGACGGGAGATTTCCGTATGCGTATGTTTAATTTAGACGGCTCGGAAGGGGAAATGTGCGGGAATGCTGTGCGCTGCATCGGCAAGTATGTTTACGAACGGGGCATGACGCAGAATACGCACATCGCGCTGGAAACTGCCGGAGGCATGAAATTTTTGGAACTGCACGTGAATGACAGCATCGTGGAAACGGTAACGGTTGATATGGGTGCGCCGGTTCTGGAGGCGGAACAGATTCCTGTGAAAAGCGGGAAACACCCCGTCATTGGGGAACGCCTGCGGATACTGGACAGGGATTTTGATTTTACATGCGTTTCCATGGGAAACCCTCACGGCGTAGTTTTTGTGGAAAATGTTTCGGAGTTTCCGGTAGAGGAATATGGCAGGGCGGCAGAATGTCACCCGATATTCCCGAAAAAGGCGAATATAGAATTTGTAGAGAAAATTGACCCGGCACATATCAGAATGCGTGTGTGGGAGCGGGGCAGCGGCGAAACGCTGGCATGCGGTACGGGCGCAAGCGCGGCGGCTGTTGCGGCTGTACTGAATGGATACTGCGGCAGAACGGTGGACGTTTTGCTCAAGGGCGGCACCCTGCGCATTGAATGGCGGGAGGAGGACGGGCACGTTTACATGACGGGTCCGGCGGCGTTCTCCTTTGACGGCGTATGGCTGGGGGAAGATAAGGCAGGAGAAAAAGATGACAAAAGAACTTTATGAGTTGAAACAGGCCGAGGAACGGCTGATACTGGTTCTGTCTCTTATACACATCTCCGAGCCCACGAGACGCTACGCTATC
>CAMQRG010000258.1 GCA_947036475.1 uncultured Clostridia bacterium | reverse complement strand
CTACACGTAAGGAGTCGTCGGCAGCGTCAGATGTGTATAAGAGACAGATTCTTCAACGATATTGAGCTGACGGAAGAAGAAATTTATGACGGCCTTCTGGCAGGTATTTCCAGCCACAGCATCGCGCCTGTTATGTGCGGCTCCGCTACGCTGGGCTATGGCGTAAAACTACTGCTGAACACGATTGTACGTTTCACCCCTCCCGGACTGGAAGCAAAAAAGAATTTCCACGCGCTTGTTGACGGCAGCGAAGCTGTGCTTTGCAGCAGTGATGATGAAACGTTCTCCGCTTATGTATTCAAGACGATTTCCGACCCCTATATTGGACGTTTGAACCTGTTCAGGGTTATGACGGGCAAGCTGGACAACACCATGAGCATTTATAATGTGGAAAAGGATACAACGGAAAAAGTTGGGCGTCTTTATGTCATGCGCGGTAAAGACCAGATTGAGGTTGATGAACTGCACACCGGCGATATTGGCGCACTGGCAAAACTTTCCAATACTTCTACACAGGATACACTGGCAACAAAGGAACATCCGATTTCCATTCCAAAGATCAACCTGCCCGGCTCTGTTCTTTGCATGGCGATACAACCGAAAGGTAAAGGCGATGAAGATAAGCTGTCTGCGGCTCTGGCGAAAATAAGAGAAGAAGACCCTACTATCAAGATGGAGGTCAACACAGAAACGAAACAGACTCTGATTTATGGTGTAGGCGAACAGCAGCTTGATGTTATGGTAAATAAGCTGAAAACAAAATATAAAATTGAAGTAGATCTGCTGGATCCTATCGTGCCTTACAGAGAAACGATTAAGGGTAAGGCTTCTGTGCGCGGACGTTATAAAAAGCAGTCCGGGGGACATGGCCAGTTCGGCGACGTTGTAATGGAATTTGAGCCCAGCGGCGACCAGTCTACGGCATATGTATTTGAAGAGAAGATTTTTGGCGGTTCTGTTCCCAAACAGTATTTCCCTGCCGTAGAAAAAGGCTTGCAGGAATGTGTGTTGAGCGGTGTTCTGGCAGGATATCCTGTGGTTGGTTTGAAAGCTACGCTGACAGACGGTTCCTACCATCCGGTAGACTCCTCCGAAATGGCGTTCAAAATGGCAACATCTGTTGCATTCAAAGAAGGCGTTCCTCAGGCAAAACCGACACTGCTTGAGCCAATCGAACATGTAGAGGTGCTGATTCCGGAGAGATACATGGGCGATATCATGGGTGATATCAACAAACGGCGCGGACGTATTCTGAGCATGGATGCAGTTGGCAATAAGAAGTGCATCATTGCAGAAGTACCAACTTCCGAAATGCAGAAATATGCGACAGATCTGCGGTCTATGACGCAGAGCCGCGGTGATTACAGACATTGGTTTGAACGCTACGAAGAAGCACCAATGGAGATTCAGAAGAAAATCATTGAACAGAGAGCTGCTGAAAAAGATAAATAAGATTGACTGAAAACGAATCTGAGCCGCGAAAGTGGAACGGGGTTTTGAAAATGGATTAAGAAACCGCAGAAGGGCAATGCTTTGTCAATCTGCGGTTTTTCTTTATATACTGTCTTGCAGTGGCAATGTTTTGCAGACAAAATGACAAAGCAGGCGATAATAGTTATATAGATTGCTCTGGCATAACAGCGTTTTTAACTGGGAATAACAAACTGAAATTACAAATGGGAGGGAATACCATGCAGAATGAACTTTTAGATGTTGCGATAATCGGGGGTGGTCCTGCCGCGCTTTCTGCTGCTTTGAACTGCCGCCAGCGGAATAAGTCCGTATGCGTATTTGGCAGAAGTCTAGACAGCTCTCTGCTTTTTGCTGCGGAGAAGGTGGATAATTATTTAGGTATGCCGGATATTGGAGGAGAAGAAATGTTGAACCGTTTTTATGCCCATGCGGTGAAAAACGGTGTGGAATTTAAGGAGTGCAGGATTCGCCAGATTCTTTCTATGGGCGACCACTATATGATTAACGCAAATAACGAATTCATCGGGGCAAAAACGATTATTTTAGCAGTAGGACTGAATAAAAGTATCGGCATACCGGGCGAGGCGGAATTTCTTGGCAAGGGCGTCAGTCATTGTGCAACCTGTGACGGCATGCTTTACAGGGGTAAAAAAGTTGTTGTTGTCGGGGAAAATGAAGAAGGCGAAGCGGAGGCAGACTTTTTGGCAGACGTATGCAAAGAAGTAATCTATATTCCGCTTTATCAGCCCGTTTTGAACCTGAAAGAAGGAATTGCACAGAAAGAAGGAAAGCCCAAAGCCGTTGTCGGGAAGGACGGGAAGGTTGCCGCGCTGGAACTGGCAGATGAAACAATCAGTTGTGATGGTATATTTTTTGCCAAAAATACTGCGCCGCCGGAAAGTCTGCTTTTTGGGCTGGAAACAGACGGCAAAAATATTGTGGTGAACCGCAAAATGGAAACGAACCTGCAAGGGGTTTATGCGGCAGGGGACTGCACAGGTACACCCTACCAGATTGCAAAGGCCGTTGGCGAAGGGTTGATTGCCGCGCTTTCCGCTGCAGAGGAAATTGACAGAAGAAATCGAAAGTAAACAGGAACATTCGTGTTAACCCGGAGAGGAATACAAAGAGATATCCTTTCCGGTTTTTTGTGTAATACATTTTGAATTGAATTTAAGAGATAATAGCAGAAAAT
>CAMQRG010000257.1 GCA_947036475.1 uncultured Clostridia bacterium | reverse complement strand
GGAATTTTGAGATGATGTCGGGGAAATACCAGAAAGAACAGCTTGAAATTGAAGCAAGGGTGAAAGAGGTAACGGAAACGCTTAACGACAGCTATGAGAAATCGCAGGGTGTCCATGACTTCCTCTCCTTAATCCGCAACTATCAAGGCATTAAGGAACTGGACGCAACCATCATAAACGCACTCATAGACAAGATACTTGTTTCGGAACGTGAGAAGCTTACAGACGGAACGGTGCGGCAGGAAATCAAGATTTATTATAAATTCATCGGCTTTGTCGGTGAATTACATATCACACCCACAAAGCGGTGGACGGCGTTAAAGCCTAAGAACTGTATGGTGTGCGGTGTTGAATATGTCCCCGGCTCTGGTATATCGAAGTATTGTCCCACTTGTGCTAAGAGGATACAGAGGGAGAAATCAAACGAGAGCAAACGCAGGAGCAGGGAGCGAAACAGACAGGCATGTATTGAACTGTCCGCAAAAAATGACCGACTGACATTGAGCAAAGGGAGGGGCGCATTATCCGGCAGGGCAACGAAAATGAAAAGGTTTTTATCTATCGGTATGTTACAGAAAATACTTTTGACGCATATTCGTGGCAGCTTTTGGAACAGAAACAGCGGTTTATCAGCCAGATTATGAGCGGACAGGCCGTAGAAAGAAGCTGTGACGATATTGACAGTACCGCCCTTTCCTTTGCAGAATTGAAAGCCCTTTCTGCGGGTGACCCAAGGATAAAGGAAAAAATGGACTTAGATGTTGAGGTTTCTAAGTTGAAACTGTTGAAAACGAACTATGAAAGCGAACGCTATGCACTTGAGGATAATGTTAATAAATATTATCCAAAGAAGATACGCGCAGTGGAGGACCGCATTGCCCAGATGGACAGAGATTGGGAAACTTTGAGAGCAAACGCTTTCCCAGATACGGACAGCTTTGCCATAGAAGTTGACGGAACCCTTTACATAGATAAAAAAGAAGGCGCGGAAAGGCTTTTGGAGCGGATAGCAGCCATTGATATTGAAACAGGAAAACCGGAACTGGTGGGAAATTATCGTGGGTTTCCCCTGAAAGCGTACTTTAATGGTATTTCACAGGAGTATGCAGTCCTGCTTTGCGGGGAACGGGAGTACAAGGCAAACATGGGCAGGGACGCATTGGGGAACATTGCAAGGCTGAATAACGCCCTGTCAAAAATACCGGAGTATATAAAAGAAGAAAGAGCAGAACTGCAAAATTTATCAGCACAGATTGAGCGGGGAAAGGAGGAATTGCAGAAGCCTTTTGAAAAAGAAGATGAACTTCGGGAAAAAACGGAACGGCTGATAGAACTGAACGCGCTCTTGAAGCTGGACGAAAATACGCCGGAAGTGATTGCAGAACAAGGGGAACAGAGTGCGGAAACCCAGCCGAAAAAAGAACTCTGCGGCATGGAACGGTAAGGAAGGGAGTGACAGGCAATGACATTCATAGATTTTTTTGCAGGGATAGGAGGTTTCCGGCGCGGCATGGAACTGGCGGGGCATCTCTGCATTGGTTTCTGCGAAACCGACAAGTTCGCGATTGCCAGTTACGCTTCGATGCACTTGATGGATAACGAAGAACGGGCGTATATTTCTACCCTGCCGGAACGGAAACGGGCGGCAGAAGCAGGAAAGGAGGAATACCGCCATGGGGAATGGTTTGAGGAGGACGTCAGGCAAATATCCGCTGGAGGAATCCCCAGAACGGACTGCTGGTGCCTGGGATTCCCATGTGTTGACATCAGCGTTGCAGGGCGGCAGCTTGGATTCAGAGGAAACCGGAGCAGCCTGTTTTTCCAGATTGTGCGGCTTATTAACGGCCTCGAAGAAGAAAATAGACCCACATACCTATTCATTGAAAATGTTAAAAACCTTCTTAGCGTTAATAGAGGAGCAGACTTTCTGCGGCTCCTCATTGCGCTGGACGAAAGCGGGTATGATGCAGAATGGCAGGTTGTCAACTCTGCCGGATACGTCCCGCAGAACAGGGAGCGCGTATTCATTGTGGGACATTTTAGAGGACGAAGTACCAGCGAAGTATTTCCTGTCAAGGGAGCAGATGCAGAGGATACTCTTTTTCAAGTAGGGAATTATATGCCAGCTAAAAAACGAAAAAACCCTAATCAGGGTAGGATATATGACCCTGCCGGAATTGCCCCCTGCCTGAACAGTATGGAAGGCGGAGGAAGGGTGCCTTCTGTTTCCCTGCCTGCTTTCTGTGATATGAGTTATGGCACAGGGCTGGAGGTTTCGGAAATGGCGTTCAGCTTACAGGCGAGATATGGTAAAGGCGCATGTAGGAGAAAGAGAGAAACGTGCGGGGTTGCCGTTCCTGTACCTTTTGATGGTACAGAATAAACCCCATATGTGATTGCCCTGCTTTCAGGCGGCAGCCCTATCTATGCCGTATGGAACGAAAAATATAACTGTTACGTTGCGATACGGAAACTGACCCCCAAGGAATGTTTTCGTTTGCAGGGCTGGGAAGATGTGTACTTTGAGCGCGCCGCGCTGGTAAACAGCAACAGCCAGCTTTATAAGCAGGCCGGAAACGGAGTGACAGTCCCCGTAGTGCGGGCGATTGCTGAAAGGCTGGGGAATTTAGATAAAACGGAAAGGAGTTTATAGTTGATGAGCCAAGCCTGT
>CAMQRG010000256.1 GCA_947036475.1 uncultured Clostridia bacterium | reverse complement strand
TAAGAGACAGAATTTAATTTTAGTAAATTTTATTTACAAAAAAACATTGTAATGGGCGTTGCCATAAAAAATTTCATTTTTGGAAGAAATTTTCTTGAGCAGCAGCCGTTGGCGTTTGACTTAAGGAGCCATCAAAAAGAATAATATGTTTTCTTAAGTCAAGCCGCCTTAATATGAAAAGATTTTTACGGGAGGTGCGGCATGACTTATAATTTTGACGAAGTGATTGACAGAAAGAACAGTAACAGTATGAATGTGGACGGCTGGAGGGAATACATTTTCCATGCGCCCAGAGACCAGAAATTCCCGTTTCCTGATGACGAATATGTCAGAATGTGGATTGCGGATATGGAGTTTGGAACGCCGGACTGCATCATTGATGCGATGAAAGAACGTCTGGACAAGCGTATTTTCGGATATACAAAGGTTTTTGACCCGAAATATTACGAAGCCTTTCTGCACTGGTCAAAAAGCCGCTATGGCTGGGAATTTCCCAGGGAGCAGCTGGTAACTTCTCCGGGCATCATTCCTGCACTGTTTGAACTGGTAGAATATATCTGTAAGCCGGACGAAAAAGTGCTGATTCTGACGCCCTCCTACGCATATTTCAAACATGCGGCAGACCACAGCCATATAGAACTTGTCTGCTCAAATTTGCTGAACGATAACGGGTATTATACAATGGATTATGTGGATATTGAAGCGAAAGCAAAAGACCCGAAGGTAAAGCTCTGCATTTTCTGCAACCCGCATAACCCCAGCGGCAGAATCTGGGCGGAGGAAGAATTAAAACGGTTTGGCGATATTTGTCTGGCGAATGATGTGCTTATCATTTCGGACGAAATTCACTGCGACCTGATTCGGACAGGACTGCGCCATACGCCTTTGGCAAAGCTGTATCCCGAAAGCGGCCAGATTATTACCTGCATGGCGCCCAGCAAGACGTTTAATATGGCGGGGCTGATGTTTTCCAATGTGATTATTCCGAATGCGGAAATTATGAAAATCTGGAAAGACAGGCATTATGATTTTGACAATCCGCTGTCCATCACTGCGGCACAGGCGGCATATGAGCAGGGCGGCCAATGGCTGGCGGAATTGAAACTTTATCTGGACGAAAATTTCCGCTTTGCGAAAGAATATCTGGGCGAACATCTGCCGAAAGCGGTATTCCGCATTCCGGAAGCAACATATCTCGGCTGGGTGGATATTGGCGCGTATGTGGAGCAGGGAGAAGACCTGCCGCTCCTGTTTGCCAATGAGGCGGCTGTTCTGCTGGAAGGCGGGAATATGTTTGTACAAAATTCAGATACATATATCCGGCTGAACCTTGCCTGCCCCAGAGCGATGCTGGCGGAAGGGCTGCGGCGTATCTGTGAACTGCTGAATAAGCGGGCGAAGTAAGAAAAGCCTTGAGGTGTATTGAAATTTCATGCAGAAGTAAGAAAAGGGCGGGAACCGGAAAACCGGAGCCAGCCCTTTTCTCATGTCATATCATTACCTCTGTTTGACAAGTGTATCCCCTTGTCAGGCGAAGGTTACGCCTGTTCATTGAGCGGCGTAAAATCCTCTTCAAAAATGAAGTCAATCGTTCCCATCATGCGGTCAACCTTTGCTACTGTGACAAGTACGCGGTCACCAAGGCGGTAAATTTTTTTCGTCCGCCTGCCGAATACGAGCATGTTTTTCTCATCAAATTCGTAGTAATCATCGTCCATCTGCGCCAGAGGCACCATGCCCTCAATGGTATTTGGCAGCTCCACATACAGCCCCCAGCCCGTTACGCCGGAAACAATGCCTTCGTATACATTCCCGATTTTATCTTCCATATATTCCACTTTTTTCAAAGCATCTGTATCGCGTTCGGCTTCATCGGCAATGCGTTCCCGCTGGGAGCAGTGCTTTGCGATATCCGGCATTTTGGCGTTGTATGCTGCCGCGTTTTTTTCGTCCATTTCGCCATGCAGCGTCTTTTTAATCAAACGGTGTATCTCCAGGTCGGGGTAGCGGCGTATGGGCGATGTGAAATGGCAGTAATATTTTGCGGCAAGTCCGAAATGCCCTGTATTTTCCGCAGTATAGCGCGCCTGCATCATGCTTCGCAGAACCATGCGTGTGATGATGCGTTCCTCGTCTGTTCCTTCCGCAGTCTGTAAAACCTTCTGGATTTCGCGGGGGTGGATTTCTCCGTCTTTTTTGCGCAGATGGTAGCCAAAGCCGCGCAGAAACTGCTCCATTTTTTCCAGCTTTTCTTCGTCCGGCTCTGTGTGACTGCGGAACAGGAAAGGGATTTCCTGCCAGAAAAAATCTTCTGCGATGGTTTCGTTGCAGACCAGCATAAATTCCTCAATCATATTGGTGGAAATGCTGCGTTCGTAGGGAAGAATGTCAGTCGGGCGCCCATCTTTGTCCAGTATGATTTTGGATTCCGGCAAATCGAAATTGACTGCACCGCGCCGTTTGCGTTTTTCGCCCAGTATCTGCCGCAGCTCGTCCATATCCCGAAGCATGGGGATAATCTCGGCATATTCTTCCATAAGTGCGGGCGTTCCTTCCTCCAATATTTCGCGGACTGCGCTGTATGTCATGCGGTAATTGGAATGAATAACGGATTCCACTACCCTGTGTCCGGTGACATTGCCTGTCTCTTATACACATCTCCGAGCCCACGAGACGCTA
>CAMQRG010000255.1 GCA_947036475.1 uncultured Clostridia bacterium | reverse complement strand
TCTACACGTAAGGAGTCGTCGGCAGCGTCAGATGTGTATAAGAGACAGAGACACTGCTGGGGAAACATCCGTTTGTAGAAGATGTAAACAGCGAGATGGTACAGTTAGAAAAAGAAAGGGGACGGAAAAAGCATGATGACGATGGAGGCATTGCAGAAAATGGGGCTGGGGAGCCAGGCGGCAGGAAAAATACTGGACGCTTTTGAGGCGGCGCAGGCAGAAAATGAAACGCTTGCCGCAGAAAAAGCGGCTCTGGCAGAAGAATTGGAGGATGTGCGCAGAACGTCGGCTGTGGAAAAGGCCATTTTGGAGGCAGGCGGCAAAAACAGCAGGGCGATTCTGGCACTGGTTGACCTTTCCAAAGTACGGCTGGACGGGAAAAACGGACTGAGCGGGCTGGATCTGGAGGCGGTAAAGGCAGAGGCCCCGTACCTTTTTACGGAAAAGGAGGAAAGGACAAGGGGCACAGGGACAATCAGAGGACAGAAAAGAAAGGAAAGCGAAATCAGCGAGGCATTCCGGAGAGGCTTGAGAAGATAAGGGGGCAGAAATATGGGTATTAACACATTGGAATATGCAGCAGTATTTATGGAAGGTCTTGACCAGCAGCTTGTGGAAAATTCCACAACGGGCTGGATGGAGGACAACGCAGGGCAGATACAGTACAACGGCGGGGCGGAAGTGAAAATTCCCAAAATGCAGCTGAGCGGACTGGGAGATTACGACAGGGACGGCGGATTTGCGAAAGGCGCGGTAACGGTGACGTATGAAACGATGGAGATGACACAGGACAGGGGGCGCACCTTCCAGCTGGACGCCATGGACGTAGACGAAACGAATTTTGCAGCGATGGCGGGGAATGTGATGGGCGAGTTCCAGAGGACGAAAGTTATTCCGGAAATTGACGCATACCGTTACAGCAAAATTGCAGAAATGGCGGAGAAAAACGGGAAGTTGACGGAATATATGCCGGAAAAGGGCGGTATTCTGGAGAAGCTGGTAGAGGACATTACGGCGGTGCGCGATCAGGCGGGCGACTGTGCGGAGCTTGTGGTCGCGATGAATGCGAAGCTGGCGGGAAAGCTGGATCTGGAAAAGGGCGGCGAAAATATTTTGCAGAGCGGCGTTTTCCAACAGGGGGCGGCGGAGTTAAAAGTAAGGGAGATTGACGGGTGTCCGATTATCCGCGTGCCTTCGGTAAGATTCCATACGGGGTATACGTTTTTTGACGGCGTGACGGAAAGCGAAAAGGACGGCGGCTTTGCGCCTGTTGAGGGGGCAAGGGAAATCAACTGGATTGTATGCCTGAAGCGCGCGCCGGTGGCGGTTTCCAAAACAGATGTGACGCGTATTTTTGACCCGATGACGAACCAGAACGCGAACGCCTGGAAAATTGACTACCGGAAATATCACGACCTGTGGATTCTGGACAACGGCATAGAAGGGATAGTGGTGAGCGTGCAGCCGAGAGCGGACGGTGCGGGCGGTACGCGTGAAAACGGAGAGCAGAAGGCATGAGCGGCATGACGGAGCGGATACGGGCGGAACTGGAACGGCTGCGGGCGGACGGTGACGCGGGCTGGCTGGACCATGCGGCGGAAAGGAGCGTTTCGCTGATGGCGGCTTACTGCGGGACGGAGGAACTGCCGGAGGGGCTCTGGCGTGTGGGTGTTTCTCTGGCGTTATGGATATATGACAGTATGCCGATGGGCAACAGGACGGACGGCCTGCTGGGGATTCGGAGCATACGCGAAGGGGATACGGCGGTGACGTTCGGGGAAACAGCGTTTGAGGTGCAGCGGAAGGAGCGGGAGATGCTGGAGTATTTCAGTGTGGAGCTGGACAGGGTGCGAAAGCTGGGGTGGTGAAAAGAGTTAAGACCTTTTAAGACCTTGGGACGCTGTCCCAAACCCTGTTTCTTTCTTTCATAGAAAGAAGCAAAGAAGATTATGCGAAACTGCGTTTCGCGGGGGAAGGTATGGGGAGGCAAAAAGGGGATATGAGGGTTTAGGACCTTGGGACGCTGTCCCAAACCCTGCTTCTTTCTTTCATAGAAAGAAGCAAAAAAGATTGTGCGAAACTGCGTTTCGCGGGGGAAGGTATGGAGGGACAGAAAAGGTGTATTGGGGTTTAGGACCTTGGGACACTGTCCCAAACCCTGCTTCTTTCTTTCATAGAAAGAAGCAAAGAAGATTGTGCGAAACTACGTTTCGCGGGGGAAAGGGCAGGGGTTGGAAAAGAACGGGGGAATGGCATGGAAAGAGGATTTCAGAGGGCGAAAGCAGCGATAGAAGGGCTATTCTGGGACTGGTGTGTTGTAGAGGAATTTACGGAGAAGAAAACGGACTGGGGCGAATGTATACACGAGAGAGAGGCAGGCGGGGAAGGGTTCCCCTGTCGTCTGGTGGAAAAGGCTGCGGCGGGAGGCGCTGACGGTCTGCTTGCGGCGGCGGAACGGGAGGTTGTACTGCTTTACCCTGCGGACAGGAAGATTCCTGCGGGGAGCGATGTGAGGGTTATGCTGGGGAGCGGGGAAGAAAGATTATATACGGCTGCGGGAGAAAGCTGGGCGGGAAGGACACACAGGGAGTGCAGGGTAAGGCGGAAAGGAAGGATTTGAGGAAAACGGGGGCAGGCGATACAGGCAAAAATTCACAGGCGTACAATGTGGCGCGGCATTGCCGCGCT
>CAMQRG010000254.1 GCA_947036475.1 uncultured Clostridia bacterium | reverse complement strand
GTAAGGCACAGGACTTTGACTCCTGCATTCGCTGGTTCGAATCCAGCTAGCCCAGGTTTCAAAGAAAGCGGGTTACTGCAATGGGGTATCGCCAAGCGGTAAGGCAACGGATTCTGATTCCGTCATTCGCAGGTTCGAATCCTGCTACCCTAGCTAAAGAGAGTCTGGAAAGGCTTTCTTTTTTTGCGTGGAAGGAAAGTGTATCTTTTTGGGGAAAAGGGTTGTTGCAGGGAGGGGGCGGTATCGGCTATAATGTAGGAAAACAGGGACAGGAGGAAATGAAGATGTTATATCAGCAGGTTTTGGAAAACGCAAGAGAAAAAATGGCTCCAAGGTGCAGAGTCTGCCCGGAATGCAACGGGATTGCCTGCAAAGGCGTGATGCCCGGGCCGGGCGGTAAGGGTTCGGGACGAACATTCCAGCGAAATTTTTCCTATCTGGCAGAGCATGTTTTTCTGGAAATGGACGTTTTGCAGGGCGAAAAGAAATGCGATACTTCTATAGAGTTATTTGGGCAGACATTTGCCGCGCCAGTGTTTGTCGCGCCGATTGGGCTGGTACAGTATAATTATACAGATGCGATGACAGAACGGCAATACTGCGATGCGGTGACGCTTGGGGCGAAAAAGGCGGGCGTTGCGGCGTTTGGCGGGGGCGGCTTGCAGCCGGAGCATTTTTATTCGCCTCTGCACGCTATACGGGACGCAGGCGGCTGGGGAATCCCTACGCTGAAACCCTGGACGATGGACGTTGTTTTGCAGCGGCTGAGAGAAACGGAGGAGTGCTGCCCGCTGGCGTTCGCGATGGATATTGACAGCGCGGGACTGCCGCACGCGGGAATGTCTGCTTTACAAATGCAGATGAAAACGGAGAAGGATTTGAAGGAAATTGCATCGGCAACGGAACTGCCGTTTATTGTGAAAGGCGTTATGACGGCAGAGAATGCACGCATGGCGCACAGAGCAGGGGCATATGCTATTGTAGTTTCCAACCACGGCGGCAGGGTAATGGATAACGGGCTTTCTACAGCAGAGGTACTGCCGGAAATCCGCGCGGCTGTGGGAAACCAGACAATAAAGACTTTTGTGGACGGTGGAATCCGTACAGGCGGGGACATATTCAAAATGCTTGCGCTGGGAGCGAGCGCTGTGCTGATTGGGCGGCCTTATGCGATTGCGGCATATGGCGGCGGTGTAGAAGGCGTACGGTTGTATACGGAGAAGCTCATCGCGGAACTGCGGGACGCTATGACCATGACAGGCTGTGCCACGCTGGCGGATATTAAAAGGGATAAAATCCGGATAGTATAGGGGGGATTTTATGATAGAGCTAAAGGGAAAATATAATGGGGCAAAGATTTTTACAGATGTTGTGGATGATTCATCACTCTCGCAGGTGATGCTCCTGCTGAATCAGGAGTTTACGCAGGGGCTGAAAATCCGCATGATGCCGGATATACACGCGGGCGCGGGCTGCACGATTGGAACGACAATGACAATTGCGGATAAGATTGTGCCGAATCTGGTCGGTGTGGATATTGGCTGCGGCATGGAAACGGTGCGGGTGAAGGAAAGACACACAGAGCTGCAAAAGCTGGATAAGCTGATTTATGAAAAAATCCCCTCCGGCTTCAACATTCGGGAAAAAACGCACAAATATTTTGACGAAATCGACCTGACGGAGCTTTGCTGTTACAGGGAAATTGACGCCAGACGCGCAGAAAAAAGCCTTGGGACGCTGGGCGGCGGGAACCATTTCATTGAGGTGGATAAAGACGAAGAAGGAAACCTCTACATTGTTGTACATTCGGGCAGCAGACATCTGGGGCTGGAGGTTGCCGGATATTACCAGCGGGAGGGTTATAAACGGCTGAACGGGACTTCCAAACGGGATATTGACGCGCTGATTGCGGAACTGAAAGCGCAGGGGCGGGAAACGGAGATACAGGACCGGCTTGCAGAATTGAAAAGTGCGGGCGGGACGCAAATCCCACCGACGCTGGCATATGTGACGGGAGACTTGTTCGAGGAATATATTCATGATATGAAAATCATACAGCGGTTCGCGGAACTCAACCGGCAGGCGATGATGGACGAAATTCTGAAGGGCATGAAACTGCATGCGGAGGAACAGTTTACGACCATACATAACTATATCGACACTGACGCGATGATACTGCGCAAAGGGGCCGTCTCCGCGCGGAAGGGAGAGAAGCTGCTGATTCCGATTAACATGCGGGACGGCTCGCTTATCTGCATCGGGAAAGGAAACGATGACTGGAACCAGTCTGCGCCGCATGGGGCAGGGCGGCTGATGAGCCGGAGTGCGGCAAAGCAGTCCTTTACAGTTTCGGCGTTCAAAAAGGAAATGGAACGGGCTGGGGTTTATTCCAGTTCTGTCGGCAGCGGGACGCTGGATGAGTGCCCGATGGCCTATAAAGGCATGGACGACATTGTGCGCAATATTGGTGATACGGCGGAGATTCAGAACGTGATACGCCCCATTTATAATTTTAAGGCAGGCGGAGAATAAAAACGGAGAACTGTACAGAAGGGGAGAAAATGGAAAAGATGGAAAAGGTATGGCCAGCTGCCTGAAAGGGCATTTTTCAATAAATATCAGGTTTCTTTATTCTGCCACAACAATGAAGGGAAAGCTGCTTTTTATGCGGCTTTCCCTTTTGTTGTAATTTACAG
>CAMQRG010000253.1 GCA_947036475.1 uncultured Clostridia bacterium | reverse complement strand
GACAGACTATATTTATAGTTGTTTGTATAGTGGAAAAGCACGACCGTTTCCTTCTGACAAAAATAAAGGAAGTGATAACATGAAAATAGAAAAAGTCAGTGAAAATCAACTGAAGCTTACCCTGACAAAAGCAGACCTTGTGGAGCGTGATATCAGTCTGGACGATTTAATCCATCCGACCGAAAAGGCGCAGAAACTTTTCAGGGACATCATGGAGCAGGCTCTGGACGAATATGACTTCGTTGCGGAGAACACGCCGTTGATGGTAGAGGCTGTTCCTGTCGGTATGGACGGAATTATGATTATCGTTACGAAGGTGAGCGGACGCGATATCGGGACGGAAACCGACGGCATCAGCCAGTCCCACGACCTGCGCCGCTGGAAAAAGAAACCGCTTGATACCGTAGAGCATAAGGACACTGAAAACGGAGATATTCTTATCTATTCATTCCCTACGCTGGACGATGTAATTGACGTCAGTCTGCGGCTGAATGAAAACTGGCGGGGGGACAGCGGACTTTATAAAAATCAGGGGAAGTATTTCCTTGTTTTGCAGGGGGATACATACACTGCGGAAGAAAGCAGCGAAGATCTGGAAATGATATTGAGGGAATACGGTCAGAAACACATTTCCACGCCGCTTGCGAAATATTACCTGTTGGAGCATGGCGAAACCATAATTGGGGATAAGGCTGTAAAAGCATTGGCAAAAACATTTGCGGAGTAAAAGCAACGGGCTTTGGGAGAGTACCCAAAGTCTGTTTTTATGCCTCTGCAATTCCTTCCAGAAATTGATACAACTCCCGCAGACGTTTCCATTCTTTCGCCAGAAATGCGGGCAGTTCCGCTGAAAAAAGCACATCGCCCAGCGGTTCCGTTGCCGAAACCACAAGTTCCTTTTTTCGGTACCAGCTTTGCAGAAGCGGGTCAAGCGTTTCGTCCTTTATTTTCCGGTATTCTTCACCGCCCAGCTCATATTTCGCGTCTTTCTCAATCTTTTTGGCGATACGCAGGAAAGCAGCGGGGTTTTCCACCAGTTTCCGACGGAAAGTTGTCAGGTATACGGGAGTGGCGTGGTACAGGCCCATGCCGTAAGTATAGTTTTCGGGGTTCAGTTCAAAATAAAACGCAGGGCGCAGTTTCCAGCCTGTGCCGACGGTCTGCGTGCCATACAGGACAACCCAGCGGCAGGAGCGGTAGGGGCTTTTATCCCTGGAAAAACGGATATCGCGGTTGATGCGTGAGATAGAACTCGCCAGTTCCGCACCGCTGTATGCCTCTCCGGCTTTAGCCAGTTCGGCAGCTAAGCGGTCAAACGGCTCCTTCAGGGTTGTTTTATAGCGTTCCCTGTTCTGTTCCATCCATTCCCGGCTGTTGTTCATACGCAGCTCCCAAAGGAAGTCAATTGTATCGGCGGAAAATCCTTCAAAATGCTCCATAGTATCTACCTCGTGAATATAAAGACCGAAACCCGAAAACCCTGGGGACTCTTCCCTCAGGCTCCTGCAAGGGATTTGTTCTTCGCTCCGCTCTGGTCGGCGCAAAACGAAACTCTTTCGGAAGTTTGCTTCGCAAACCGACCAAAGGTCGCTGCTTGCGGTTCCTGAGAGCTTCTGCGCCCCTTAACCCTTCTGCCACCGCGCATTTGCGCGGTGGGAAATAAAGTTTAGGGTCAAGCCCTTTTTAAAGGGCTTGCAGGGTGCGGGACAGAGTCCTGCGGTCTTTTGTCATTAAAACGCCATTTTTGCTTTCAGATAAGCAGACAGTTCGGAAATCGGCATCCGTTCCTGCTCCATCGTGTCTCTGTCGCGGACGGTTACGCAGCCGTCCTGCTCGGACTCGAAGTCATATGTGATACAGAACGGTGTGCCGATTTCGTCCTGTCTTCTGTAACGTTTGCCGATAGAGCCGGCTTCGTCATATTCGCAGTGGAACTCCTTTGCCAGCGCAAAGTATACCTCGCGCGCCTTATCGCCCAGCTTTTTGGACAAAGGCAGGACAGCAGCTTTTACCGGCGCAAGCGCGGGATGGAACCGCAGTACGGTACGCACATCGCCTTCACCGACTTCCTCCTCGTCGTAAGCGTCGCAGAGGAATGCCAGTGTCATACGGTCTGCGCCAAGGGAAGGTTCGATGCAGTAAGGGATAAACTTTTCATTCTTTTCCTGATCGTAATATGTCATATCCTGTCCGCTGGTGTTCTGGTGGCAGGTCAGGTCGTAGCTTGTTCTGTCTGCAATGCCCCAAAGTTCGCCCCAGCCGAACGGGAATTTGAATTCGATGTCTGTTGTGCCTGCGCTGTAATGAGAAAGTTCCTCGGGGGAATGGTCGCGCAGACGAATATTTTCTTCTGTCATATTCAGGTCAAGCAGCCACTGACGGCAGTATTTTCTCCAGTAATCCAGCCATTCCAAATCCGTACCGGGCTCGCAGAAAAATTCCAGTTCCATCTGTTCAAATTCTCTTGTGCGGAATGTGAAGTTGCCCGGCGTAATTTCGTTACGGAAGGATTTACCAATCTGACCAATACCGAAGGGCAGTTTTTTACGCGTGGTACGCTGTACATTTTTGAAGTTTACAAAAATGCCCTGTGCCGTCTCGGGACGCAGATAAACAACGTTTTTCGCGTCCTCCGTAACGCCCTGGAAGGTTTTGAACATCAGGTTGAACTGGCGGATATCCGTAAAGTTATGCGCGCCGCAGG
>CAMQRG010000252.1 GCA_947036475.1 uncultured Clostridia bacterium | reverse complement strand
TATGTTATCTGTGCGGAAAACCAATGTTACCAGACCATATGCTTGAAATTATTGAGCTTGGGTATTATGCAAGGAGAAATTGGGATAATTTGGCGTATGCGCACAAAAAATGTGCGAAAAACACAAATCTGGAATTTATTACAGGGGACAGGCAATCAGGCGTTGATGTATTGGATGTTCTGGAAGAAGTGATTAAGGAAGAAACTGCACCAGACGATCCCTATTACAATCTGCGCCTGTTTTTTTATAATTGCGTTGGGTCGTCGATAACGCTGACTTTTGAAGAAATCGAACGGATCATAGGGGACAGCCTTGATTGGGAGGCTTATTTTTGTGAGGCGTTCTGGTACGATGAAGTCCCGGGCTTTACAAACGAGAAATGGCTCGACGATTATCCGTTTCATGCTATTCAGCCGGGGGAAAGAAAATATTGTATTGCACAGGCATGGATCAGCCAGGGATACGTAATTCAAAGACTGCGGCTCCTTGAAAAACGAGTTATTTTCAGAAAAAAGAAACACGGCATTTCCGGAATTGACCTGCCAAAAGAATTATTTGAAAAGAAACTTCCAAAAGATGCAGTATATGAAATAGAGGAATTTGTAAAGGCAACACTGAAAAAATACGGCGTATAATCCATAGAAACCTTAAATTATGCGGGATACCTTATCAGGCATGTCGCAGCTGTTATAGCATTGCGTTTTTCGATAAGTGAAATAGAGATTCTTTCCGTCTGCCTATCTCTTTTTCCGTCTTTCTGGTATGATATAGGCAGAATACATAGCAGGAGGGAAAACCTATGACCAACGCAGAACAGCGTGCAGCGGCGAAAGCATTTGCAAAGAAGTGGCAGGGGCGCGGATATGAAAAAGGCGAAAGCCAAATTTTCTGGCTGTCACTTCTACATGATGTTTTTGGGATAGAAAATCCGGGAGATTTTATTTTCTTCGAGGAGCAAGTCCATCTTGACCATACCAGCTTCATCGACGGGACAATACCGTCTACACACGTTTTAATCGAGCAGAAAAGCCTTGGGAAAGATCTGCGGAAAGGCATCAAGCAGTCAGACGGCAGCATGTTGTCGCCGTTCCAGCAGGCGAAGCGCTACTCGTCAGAACTGCCGTACTCCCAACGACCGCGCTGGATTGTGACGTGCAATTTTTCATCGTTCCTTGTATATGATATGGAGCGTCCAACAGGCGAGCCGGAGGAGATACTGCTTGAGAACCTTGAGAAAGAGTATTACCGGCTGTCCTTCCTTGTGGAAAGCGGAAACGAACACCTCCAGCGAGAAATGGAAATTTCGATACAGGCGGGGGATATTGTCGGCATTTTATACGACGAAATTTTGAAACAGTATAAAGACCCGACAAACGAACATTCGCTAAAAAGCCTGAATATGCTGTGCGTGCGCCTGGTTTTCTGCCTGTACGCCGAGGACGCAGGGATTTTCGGAAAGCGCGATATGTTCCACGATTATCTTGTGCGCTTTGAAGCAAGGGATATGCGAAAAGCCATCATAGAACTGTTTCAAGTGCTGGATACGGAGGTGGACAAGCGCGACCCTTATCTTGATGCAGAACTTGCCGCATTCCCTTATGTGAACGGTGGTTTATTTTCAGACGAAAACATAGAAATACCGCAGTTTACGGAGCATATCCGTAAAGTATTACTGCAAAAAGCAAGCCTTGATTTTGACTGGTCGGCTATCTCGCCGACCATATTCGGGGCGGTATTCGAGAGTACGTTGAACCCTGAAACAAGGCGTTCAGGCGGTATGCACTACACTTCGATTGAAAACATACACAAAGTCATTGACCCGCTGTTCCTGGACGGTCTGGCGGAGGAGTTGGCAGAGATCAGGGATATAGCCGCACTGAAAACGCGGGAAAAGAAGCTGAGAGCGTTCCAGACGAAGCTGGCGGGGTTGAAATTCCTTGACCCGGCGTGCGGTTCGGGGAACTTCCTGACGGAAACGTATATTTCTTTGCGGCGGCTGGAAAACGAGGTTCTGCGGCTCCTTTCGGCGCAAATCATGCTTTCGGACGTATCGCCGATACAAGTGCAGATCAGCCAGTTTTACGGCATTGAAATCAATGATTTCGCCGTAACCGTGGCAAAAACCGCCCTGTGGATTGCGGAAAGCCAGATGATGAAGGAAACGGAGGACGTTGTGCATATGTCGCTGGACTTCCTGCCGCTGAAATCCTACGCGAACATTGCGGAGGGGAACGCGCTCCGGCTGGATTGGGAAAGCGTTGTACCGAAAGCGGAGCTGGATTATATTATGGGAAATCCGCCGTTTGTTGGTCATCAATGGCGAACCAAAGAGCAAGCGGAGGACTTAGAGGTGGTTTGTAGCGATATACCAAAATGCGGAAAATTGGATTATGTCTGCGGATGGTATAATAAGGCCGCGAATTATATGCAAGGAACAAGTATACACGCCGCCTTTGTTTCAACAAACTCTATTGCGCAAGGCGAGTCTGTTGGCATACTCTGGAAACCGCTATTTGACAAAAGCGTTCAAATTGAGTTTGCCCATCGGACTTTCGTATGGACGAGCGAAGCGAAAGACCGAGCGGCAGTCCATTGTGTAATTGTTGGGTTTACTTGCGGGATTGCCTCAAATACAAAACTCTTATTTGAGGCTGACCGGGGCAGGGTTGTTTCACATATCAATGGGTATTTGCTTGATGCTCCTGACATAT
>CAMQRG010000251.1 GCA_947036475.1 uncultured Clostridia bacterium | reverse complement strand
CGTAAGGAGTCGTCGGCAGCGTCAGATGTGTATAAGAGACAGGTGCTGCACGCCGAAAGGCGGAGGCTTGCAGAGTTTGACGCTTCACGGGATGCGTTTACGATGGAAGGACAGCGGCGGCGGTGCCTTATGTTCTCGGAGCTTGAATGCAAATGTAAGACAAAGGAGCTTTATGAGGCAGTTTTACAGGAGGCAGGGCGGGCGGAACGGCGGAAGAAGGGCGGCGGGGAGGAATTTGCGAAGCGTGCCTGCCCTGAGATTTTGAAACGGCTGGAGGAAATCGAAACACATTGCCGCGAATTAAGGGAGTATCAGTTAAGGATTAAGGAGGACACCGCCGATGGGGATGAAAATGGGAAAAATGGAGATAAAAAGGCTGTTACGGCGGATAGCGGAGGGTGACAGGTCTGTGGAACGTCTGAAAGAACGGAATGCAGCATTGCAGCGGACGCTGGATGATATTTCGGTTTCTGCCGCGAAAACGGACGGGTTGCCGAAAGACGGACAGGCGGGGGATGCTGTGGGCGCGGAGATTGCCCGCCGCGCCGAAATTCGGGAGGAAATCCGCCTGAATAATGCGGCAATTGGAAAAATACTTTGTACAAGCGCGGAGGTAGAGCGGCGGATAGCGGAGGTTTTGACGGCAGACGAAAGAGCCGTTTTGCTGGCGCGGTATGCCGATGGGCTTTCATGGTCGGCTGTCGCAAGGAAAACAGGAATCAGCCGGAGCGGATGTTTTCGTCTGGAAACGGCGGCAATGCGGAAACTATACGAATCGGAGGGGGAAAACAGGGATGCTCTGTAAAGCATCCCTGTTTTCTCAGTCAAGGTCAAGATAATTCCTGTGAATGATACGCATAAATTCCTCTCCGTGCGGGAAGCTCCGCTTCCTGCTGCAACAGCGTCAAAGCCGCTATATGGTGTGTGTTTGTTCAAAAATGCGCTCGTGTGGCCGCTTCGCGGCTGCTGCAACAGCGGGCAAAGCCCGCTATACGGGCACTCCTGTTTTAGTTGTAAATCTAATTCATGGTTGAAATATACGCCTGTCAGCAAAGCGAGCTTTAGCGAAGCGACTGCCTGATTTGACAGGTTATGCAGGTCTGGGCGGAGATAACACCAGAAACCGTGTGCTTCGCAGATATGGCGGCGGCCATTCCCGCCGTAGATATGGTGTTTGTGGAGGCTGCCTGTATATCCGGTTAAATAACAGGCTTTTTCGTTCTGCATAATAGATTTCATACAATCATACTCCTTTCAGCGTTCCCATTTGGATTTATTTATGTCTACGGTTATAGTGGCGGATGGGTATTGCTTTTTCCATTCTTCCAACAGTTTTATTGCCTTAAAGCGTTCTTTTCCGAGAAATTCTTTTTGTTTGATTTTCTTTTTGCCGATTCCTGTGTAAACTTCATAGCAGGTGAGATAGTAAAACGGGCGGTATTGGCCGCTGCCTGCATAACAGCGTTTGCGGACAAGTTCCAATTCCAGCGAAACGGGCGCGGCGGCGATACGCTGGGCTTGAGTGAATATTTCTTGGCGGTATTCTTCCATCCGGCAAATGATTGCTTTCGCATGTGCGATTTCCGAGGCAATATAGCTATCCCTGCGACGGAGGTTTTCAAGGTCGGTTTCCCCTTCCAAGGGATACAGGGAGGCGGTGAATCTTAAATCTTCGATTTTGTCATTATACATTGGATTTTCCTTTCTGCCCGCCCCGGAAGGGGCGGGGCCTTGTTCTGTTATCCGTCGATGATTCTTTTCCCGTTTTTGTCCCGAATAAATTCATCGGCGGGTTTGCAGTAGTGACGGAAATATTTTGTATTGTCAATCCTGCAAAAATAATCTTGACTGTCCATTTTGCAGGTATTGAGGCTTAAACGGGTTATTCTGTCGGCGGGGATATTCTGGTAAATCCATTGAAGGGTGACGATATCACATTGCAGGAAAAGCCTTTCAATGGCGGCGTTTTGGTCGTTTGTGAAAAAGGTTTCCTGTAAAATACAGTCGTTTCCGTTGTAGAAAAATACGGATATGTCAGCGGTGGCGTTTTCTCTTACAAATACTTGGATATTCCCGACTTTTTCAATAAATTTCATCATTTTATAATCCTCCTTTTCTCTGCCCGCCCCAGCGGGGCGGGCGGCTGTCTATTATGCTGTTACTTTTTTAACTCCGGTTTCAAGGACTTCGGAACCGTATTTCTGTCTGATTTCCTGCATGGACATTTTCCCGCGGCTGGTGGTTGCATCGGCTTCACTGCGCCAGTACCACATTTTCTTTTTCGATGCCCAGCGGAAACCTGCCGCTTTGAATGTATCCTTAAATTCGTATGTATTGCCGCTGACCCAAACCAACGAGCCGCAAAGCTAAATAACGATTTCGGGGAGAGTAATAATTTTCTGTATCACTTCCATGTATTCGGCGGCGGTTTCGTTCATTTTCTTTTTCTGTCCGGTGGTATCATCATCGGCGGCTTTATTATGAATGTCTTTCAGGCGGTTAAAAGCCTTTTCGTATTCGCCGTTAATCATCTTCATTTTTTCAGGATTGCCGCCGTTATCAGGGTGGTTAATCTGTGCAAGTCGGCGGTATTCTTTTTTCAGTTCTTCGATTGTGCTGCAATTCTGGAAATATTTCATTTTTGTTTTCCCCTTTCGTTTGTCCGTTGTTTGACTTCCTGAATTTATTATACCTGTCTCTTATACACATCTGACG
>CAMQRG010000250.1 GCA_947036475.1 uncultured Clostridia bacterium | reverse complement strand
CCGATATCTACACGTAAGGAGTCTTCGGCAGCGTCAGATGTGTATAAGAGACAGGTATAATACCCATTCGCGGAGGCGGTTTCGATAACATGGTTATCGTACTCCCCAAACGGCGGGCGGAACAGCTCCATTTCCAGCCCTGTAAGCTCTTTAACACTTTGGTGGCAGCTTTGCAGTTCCTGAGAAATCTGCTCGGCGGAAATCTGGCTCATATGGGGATGGGTGGCGGAGTGGTTCCCAAGGTCATGCCCATCGGCGGCGATTTTTTTGACTTCTTCGGGATATTTTTCGACCCAATAGCCGCAGAGAAAAAACGTCGCTTTAACGTCATTTTCCCTGAGAATACGCAGAAGCTCATCGGTGTCATCAGCTCCCCAGGCCGCATCAAAACTGACGGCAACCTGCTGTTTTTCGGTGTCAACGCAATAGATGGGGAGTTTCCGCTCGACCGAGGCAGACACGACAGCCGAAGCCTTTGTGACGGCAGGCGGCAGAACAGCGACAGCCCCGCAAAGCAGCGCAATTCCTGCCAAGCCCATTACGATTTGTTTTTTACGGATATGTATTGCCCGAAATACTTTCATAAATACCCTCCAAGAGCTTTTATTACCAATATATTTTAGAAGAAACAGGATTTAGAACACGTTTCGCAACGGGGAATATTCCTCCGGCGCTGCGTTTTCGTTTTACCATTTCATATACCATTTTGTTTTTCATTTCCTGCCACAATACCCACAAGTCTTTTTTATTTTGACAGCATTCATGATGGCGGCAGCCACATTTTCAGCTTTTTTACAAAGAATACCTGTCTGATGCGGATTGTTTCTTGACACTTTTCCTAAAAAGTAATAAAATAAAAAAAGCGTGGTGCGTCCGGCGTGCCAAAAACGCAGGGTTTTTCCTGAGGGATTTTTCCAGATTTCCCATCGGGCTGTCCGGAACGGAGAACCGTTTTGGATGCGGAAGAAGTCCGGCGGGGAATGGAACTCTGATTATTGGTGTACTGTGCCGCATGCGCTGCTTACTGGATATGAAAAAAAGTAAACTGTACTTTGAAAACTAAATAAGGGGAGGTGTTTTTCATAGATCCGATAAGTATCATCTGTGGTGTTGTCGTCGGTCTGGTCGTTGGCGCAGTCATCGGCGTGCTTTACCGCAAGAAGATCGCGGAGGCGAGAGTCGGCGTTGCGGAGGAGCGTGCCGGCAAAATCGTTGAGGACGCGGTGAAAGATGCGGAAGCAAAGAAGAAGGAGATTCTTTTGGAAGCGAAAGAGGACAGCATCCGGACAAAAAATGAACTGGAAAAAGAAGTCCGTGACAGAAGGAACGAGCTCCAGAGAAATGAAAGGCGGCTGTTCCAAAAGGAAGAAGCTCTGGACAGAAAGGTCGAGGCTCTGGAAAAGAAAGAGGAGCATATGACTGCAAAGCTGGAGGAGCTGGAGCAGCAGAAGGAAGAAGCCAGAGAGCTTCGCACAAAGCAGCTTCAGGAGTTGGAGCGAATCTCCGGACTGACAACGGAGGAAGCCAAGAATTATATCCTCGCGACAGTGGAAAACGATGTGAAGCACGAAGCAACGCTGCTCATCAAGGAAGTGGAAAGCAAGGCGAAGATGGAGGCGGACAGACGTTCGCGCGAAATCGTTGCCAATGCAATACAGCGGTGCGCGGTAGACCATGTGGCGGAAACAACGGTATCCGTTGTACAGCTGCCGAATGACGAAATGAAAGGGCGCATTATCGGGCGTGAAGGCCGGAATATCCGCGCTTTGGAAACGCTGACAGGTATCGACCTGATTATCGACGATACGCCGGAGGCTGTTATTCTTTCCGGTTTCGACCCCATCCGCAGAGAAATTGCAAGGCTTGCGCTGGAAAAACTCATTGTGGACGGGCGCGTACACCCTTCGCGCATCGAGGAAATGGTGGAAAAGGCAAGAAAAGAAGTGGACGTCATCATTCGGGACGAGGGCGAAGCCGCTACGCTGGACACCGGCGTAAACGGGCTGCACCCCGAACTGGTGAAGCTGCTGGGCAAGCTGAAATACCGTACCAGCTACGGGCAGAATGTATTGAAGCACTCCATCGAGGTATCCCATCTGGCAGGGCTGATGGCCGCCGAAATCGGCGTAGATGTTACGCTGGCGAAGCGCGCCGGGTTGCTGCATGATATTGGCAAAAGCGTGGATCATGAAATGGAAGGTTCTCACGTCAGCATCGGCGTGGGGCTTTTGAAGCGGTATAAAGAAGGCCGTCTGGTGATAAACGCGGTAGAGGCGCACCATGGCGACGTGGAACCGCAGAGCATTGTAGCTGTACTTGTGCAGGCGGCGGATGCGATTTCCGCAGCAAGGCCGGGCGCAAGGCGCGAAACTTTGGAATCTTATATCAAGAGATTGCAGAAGTTGGAGGAAATTGCCGATAACTTCAAGGGCGTTGAAAAATCTTTCGCGATTCAGGCTGGGCGTGAATTGCGGATTGTCATAATACCTGAGGACGTGAACGATGAAGGTATGACCCTTTTGGCGAGAGAGATTGCCAAAAAGATTGAGGAGGAACTGGAATATCCCGGTCAGATTAAGGTAAACCTGATTCGGGAAACCAGAGCCGTAGAATACGCGAAATAAACTGCTGCGGCAGGATTGGGAAACACAGAAAAAACAGGGAAAGCCGAATGGTAGTTACTCATAAAACAGTATCAACCAACAAATTGAAATAGGGTAGCTGC
>CAMQRG010000249.1 GCA_947036475.1 uncultured Clostridia bacterium | reverse complement strand
CACGTAAGGAGTCGTCGGCAGCGTCAGATGTGTATAAGAGACAGGAATAAGAAAGCTGATAGCCTGTATTCATATAGCCGCCGTTATCGTATTCAAACAGAATCAGGCGATTGTTCCGGATTGCCGTTCCTAAAGCCGAACCCATGCCGATATCCATACCGCCGTCCCCGCTGACCATGACAAACGTGATTTCTCCTTCCGGGTATTCTCCGCGTTTCTGCCTTTGGCGGAACATTTCCGCAAGACCAGTCAGTGTTGCCGCGCCATTCTGGAACAGATTATGCACATATGGCACCCTGAACGCTGTTTTGGGATAACCTGTTGTCACTACCATGCCGCAGCCTGTCTGGAACAGCAGCACCACATTGCCCTCAATGCCGCGCAACAAAAGGTTTACATTCACAGGAATACCGCAGCCCGGGCAGGCCCCATGTCCGGGCGCAAGGCGTTTCGGCATAGCAGTCGTTTCATTGATTCTGCCGCCCTGCACCTTCGCCCTCCTCTGCCCATCTGTTCCTTCAAAAACGCACTGTGTCAGGCCGGGCGATGCCTCCTTTTCGCTGATGGGCGCGAAATATTGCTGCGTCTGCATATCGATATCCCCGGAATATTTCCCCAGATAATCAAATTTCGGCGTGTCCGCGCGATAGCAGGAAAGAAGCATTTCTTCCGCTTCAGATTCGTAGAAATCACGCCCTCCAAGGCCATATACCCTGCTGAGTACCCTGCAATCTGCACCTTTCCCATATTCCTGAAGCATAGCCTTCAATTCAATGGACAGGTTGCCGCCCATCGCGCCGTAGCTGTCCTGCCTGTCGCCAACCATGATGGTTTTGGCGTTTTTACAGAACTGGAACAATTCTTCCGCCGGATAAGGGCGCAGTACATTCGTTGTAAATACGCCTACCTTTTTCCCCTGCCCACGCAGCTTGTCCACCGCCACTTTTGCTGTATGGTACGCCGAGCCAAGCAGACAGAGCAAAACCTCCGCGTCCTCCGTACAGTAGCCCTCCGCCATACCGTACTGTCTGCCGGAGAGTTCTGCGTATTCCGCAAATATCTCAGGAATAACTTTCGCCGCTTCTTCCATCGCCTGATGCAGCTGGAATTTATTATTCAACACATCTGGCTCATTCATATAGGAACCAATGGAAACAGGGTGTTCCAAATCCAGAGCGGAGCACTCCGCATGGTATTCCCCGACAAAATTCCGCACAGTTTCATCTTGTTCAAACACCATGCAGCGGCGCTTCTGGTGGCTGGTGAAAAATCCGTCAAACGCTACAATGACAGGAAGTTTTACCGCTTCGGCAATTTTCAGCCCGCAAATATTCATGTCATAAACCGCCTGCGGTGTATTGGCGAACAAAATAACCCAGCCAGCATTAAGGGTAAACATAATGTCACTGTGGTCACCCTTAATGCACAGAGGTCCCGAAACCGTCCGGCAGGCTACATTCATCACCATCGGGAAACGTGTGCCGGACTGCACCGGAAGCTGTTCCAGCGCATAGAGCAGACCGTTCGCGCTTGTCGCATTGAATACTCTGCCACCGCCCGTTGACGCACCGTAGCAGATACCTGCCGCGCTGTGCTCGCCCTCTGCCGGAATCATCACAATATCATGTTCCCCGTCTGCCTTCATCTGATCAAGAAATTCGGCAATCTGCGTGGACGGCGTGATGGGATAATAGCCCATGATGTGATAATTGATCTGCTTTGCCGCGAAAGCCGCCACTTCATTGCCGCTTTCAAATAATATTTTCTGTTTTTCCATCAGACCATCCCTCCGTCAATCCGTTTTTCTGTGAAATGAGATTCGCTCGTCACCCACGAATTGGGGCCCGCGTCTTCATACTCCAGACGGTCCACAATCAAGTCCTTATTGCGGACAAACCACTTCAAATCCGGCTGCTCCCGCTCCACGCCCTTCACCAGCGCATTTGTCGGGCATACGTCTACACAACGCAGACAGCCCTTACAATGGTGGTAATCCAGCCCCGTATTGACCATAGCGGGACGCCCTTTATATTCGCCTGGCTTAAACTGGAACACCATATCCGGGCATGTGGTGTCACACAGGCCGCAGTTGATACATTTTTCCTGCAAAAACAACGGAATATATCCCTCCCGCGATGAAGAAAGGTCATTGGAAACCGTGCTGCCGATACGGGGGTTTGCACCGCCAATCGGTGCGTTGGCATAGCCCCATTTGTTTTTTGCCTCCTGATACGGAACGCGCTCAAATGTGCCGTCCTCCTGGAAAAACATGGATTTCCCTTCCTTATAGCCACGTTTCAGCCCTTCCAGATTTTCCTGTATCAAATTGGGGTATTTCTTTCCGATGGTTTCCCGCACAAGTTCCTCCGCGGCTTCAAACGGGATAAAGCCGCTGGCTTTCACAATTGCCCCCAGCATAACCATGTTTATACGCGTTTTGGATTCCATTGCAATTTTCAGCGCATCAATGCAGATGATTTCGCCGCCGCACAGCTTCAGCCGTTTCCGCATTTCCTCCGGCGAAGCGTCAGTATTAACAATAACCTTCGTTTTTTCCGTCACACCAGCCGTAACAGGCAATTTCCCCGCCAGTGCCTCATGGAACAGCCCCAAAATATGCGGTTCCTCCACAGGGCTGTTAATCCCGATTTCCTGTCCCTGCGCACTCCAGCGGATATAAGCCTTAACCGGCGAACCTCTTTTTTCCGAACCATAGCTGGAAAAGCTGGCAGCATTCAGCCCCATGAACACCGCGCCCAGTTCTCCCA
>CAMQRG010000248.1 GCA_947036475.1 uncultured Clostridia bacterium | reverse complement strand
ACAGATTAAAGACGGAGAATATAAGTATGAATATGCAACAGGGATAAAAACCGGTTTTACAGACGAGGCAGGAGACTGCGTAACCGCTTCTGCGAAAAAAGAAGGTGAATCCCTGATTGCCGTAATTTTCGATTCCCAAAGCCCAGGCCGCTGGGACGATGCGAAACTGTTGTTTGAATATGGCTTCAACGGATACGTCAGGACGGAACTGAGCCGGAAAGGCGCTCTGATAGAAGAAGCCGCGCTGACAAAGCATGACAAAACAGAAGGCGATACAGTGCCTGTTGTTTATGCTGATACATTGGCAACATACCTGCCGCCTATGGACGAGGGCGCGTTAAGTACATCGGTGAAATACAACGAAACCTATGTGGAAACTGACGAAGATGGAACGATACGCCTGAAAGCACCGTTTACGAAGGGAACAGAAATTGGAACAGTCACGTTCCAAATTGACGGGCAGACGATACACGAAAGCCCTGTTGTGGCGGGACGAGATGTTTCCAAAGGAACAATACTCACCAATATCAAGGCGTTTTTCCAGAATTTTGTAAAGGATATTTTTTCTGTAAAGGGACTGCTTGGTATACTGCTTATTGCCGCTGTAATCGTGCTGATTATTCTGTTAATCCGGCTGATTCGGGGAAGAAGGCGCAGAAGAAACCGTCGGGGTGGATATACGTTCAGTTCCTCCGCGCGTAAGAGCATGGGCGGCGGACGCAGAAGAAGACGCTGATAATGTTGGGAGTAACTGCAATGAAAGATAAAATTTTATTCCAGTTGGATATGGTCTGGCAGCTGTTTCAATATCACTGTGAGGATTTGAAGGAGCCTGAAACAGACTGGTGCAGGACGCAGGACGGCTTGCAGGTGCGGAAAAAAGAAGCCGTATGGATTCCTGACTGGCCGGAAACGGAAGAATACACGATAGGACCAGCAAGCATTGGCTGGACATTATGGCACATTCTTTACTGGTGGAAAAATGCTTTGAGCACAGCAATGGGCGGCAGGGTATTGGACAGGAATGAAATTTTGTGGCCCGGAAACAGCGCAGCCGCAATCAGGGAAATCAGAGACTGCCATGATAAATGGGTTGATTTCCTTTTGTCGCTGGAAGAAGCGGAATTTCAGTCAGACAGGCTTTGCCGATGGCCGTTTGAAGGGCGCAGCTTTGCGGAAGTTGCACTGTGGCTGAATATGGAATTTATGAAAAATACTGCGGAAATCGGGACGGCAAGGTTCCTGTATGCAGTATCAGAACAATAAAAAACAGGCAGCTGTCAGAAATATCCGGCAGCTGCCTGTTTTATCAGTCTTTTTTAGGCGGACGTGGACCTTCAAACTGATAATAATCTGTTTTGATACGTCCATTGAACAGCTTGCGTTTTCGGTCGGCTTTCCTGCCGAACAGCGTTTCAAAGGTTTCCATTGACGTGATGGCGTAGGTGGACCATGTAGAATCTGTTTTCATGAGCGCACCTAAAGCGCGGTACATGGCTTCTACCTCTTTCAGTTCGCCGATTCGTTCGCCATATGGCGGGTTTGTAATCAATACACCGTATTCTCCCGGTAAGGAGATTTCCTGAACGGGTCTGGCTTCAAATGTAATGCAATCGTCCACACCGGCTTTTTCAGCGTTTTCTTTTGCCAATTCTATTGCGGCAGGGTCGATATCGCTGCCGTAAAGTTCCGGCGTGCAACTGTAATCAATTGCCTGATAGGCTTCTTTTCTTGCCTGTTTCCAGAGGTCTTTACCAATGCGTTCCCATTCCTCGCTGGCAAAATGACGGTTCAGACCGGGAGCAATATTCCGCGCCAGCATTGCCGCTTCAATGGGAATTGTACCGGAACCGCAGAAGGGGTCAAGCAGTATACGGTCTTTCCGCCAGTAGCTCAGCTGCACCATTGCAGAGGCAATGGATTCTTTCAGCGGGGCGTCGAGGGCGTTGGCGCGGTAGCCCCGCATATGCAGACCGGAACCGCTGGTATCAATCGCCAGCGTGACAACATCCTTCAATATGCCGACCTGTATGGTATAGGACGCGCCGGTTTCATCGAACCAGTCTGTCCGATAGGTCTGCTTCAGCTTTTCCACAACGGCTTTTTTCACAATCGCCTGACAGTCGGAAACGCTGAAAAGGGTGGATTTCACGGATTTGCCGACAACGGTAAATTTTCCGTCTTCCGGAATCCAGTCTGCCCAGGGAAGGGCCTTTGTCTGGTCGAAAAGCTCCGTAAAGGTTACAGCGGTAAAGCTGCCCATTTTCACCCAGACACGCCCGGCACAGAGCAGCCAGAGGTTAGCTTTTACAATGTCGGCTTCTGTGCCTGTAAATTCAACACGTCCGTCAAAGGTTTTGATATTTTGGAACCCAAGAGCCTGACATTCCCGCTTGACAACGGCCTCCAGCCCAAAGGTAGTAGTTGCAATCAGTTGTATTGACATAAAATTTCTCCTATCTTTTTTCTTCCAGTATACCAATTTTTCGGGGAAAAGGGAAGGAAGTTCTTTTTTTCAGGCAGGATAAAGCAAAAAATTGCTTTCTGCGAACAGGAGATGGAATGTGAATACATTTCGGTGCGGTTGAAATACCATCAGAAAAAGGGTATAATGGCAGTAATTTGGGTGAAAGGAAGAGAAAAATGGATTTATTTGAATATAACAGAAGCCTGCGGGGCGGGGCAGACAGCCCTCTGGCGGCCCGTATGCGTCCGGCTTCTTTGGAGGAATTTGTGGCTGTCTCTTATACACATCTCCGAGCCCACGAGACGCTACGCTATCTC
>CAMQRG010000247.1 GCA_947036475.1 uncultured Clostridia bacterium | reverse complement strand
TCCTGATTTTTCAGACGCTTCAAAAAATGAAATTTTCTTATGGCAACGCCCATAACAGGGGTGTATTGTATGCAAAAACTGTCCCTTTCTATTGACTTTTGGAGCAAAAGCACGTATTCTATTTACAGCTGTGAGCATTTTGCCATAGACTACAAAGAAGGGCGGAAACGCCGAGAGAAAAAGGTGAAGCGATGAAAATGGTGAAGGCTGAAGGTCTGACATATGCTTATACGAGGCTGACGGAAACGGACCACGGCACGGAAGAAAAAAAGATTACCGCTTTGGAGCAGGTAGACATTGAGATTGAAAAGGGCGAATTTGTTGTAGTGCTGGGGCATAATGGTTCCGGTAAATCCACATTCGCAAAACATATCAATGCACTTTTGCAGCCGACAGGCGGGACGCTCTGGGTGAAAGGCATGGATACCCAGCAGGAGGAAAAAGTCTGGGATATACGCCAGACGGCAGGCATGGTGTTCCAGAATCCGGACAACCAGCTTGTGGCAACGGTTGTGGAGGAAGATATTGCGTTTGGGCCTGAAAATATGGGCGTCGAGCCGAAGGAAATCCGCCGCAGGGTAGACGATGCACTGGCAACGGTGCGTATGAGTGAATTTGCGGCATATACGCCATCTAAACTCTCCGGCGGGCAGAAGCAGAGGATTGCCATTGCGGGTGTGCTGGCAATGAAGCCGGATTGTATTGTGCTGGACGAGCCGACTGCGATGCTTGACCCTGTGGGGCGGAAAGAAGTCATGGAAACCATCGAACGCCTGAACCGCGAAGAAGGCATTACGATTATATTGATTACGCATTACATGGACGAGGCTGTCCGTGGGGACAGGGTATATGTCATTGATGACGGGCATCTTGTTATGCAGGGACATCCGAAAGAGATATTTGCGCAGGTGGAAACGCTGAAAGGCTATGGGCTGGACGTGCCTCAGGTTACGGAAACGGCATACCTGCTGCGGAAAGAGGGCGTTGATTTGCCCGAAGATATTTTGACGATAGAAGAAATGGTAGGTGCGTTATGTCAATTAAAATCAGTTATCTGACCCATGTTTATAATGAAGGGACAGCCTTTGAGAAAAAAGCGTTGGACGATGTTTCCATAGAGATACAGACGGGAGAATTTATTGGGCTGATAGGACATACAGGCTCCGGCAAATCTACCCTGATACAGCATTTGAATGGCATTATTCCCCCTACCTCCGGCGAAATACTGCTGGACGGGGAAAATATCCATAAAGATAAAGCAAAATTGAAGGAGGTACGCCGCCGTATCGGACTGGCGTTCCAGTATCCTGAATACCAGTTGTTTGAAATGACGGTATACAAAGATGTGGCGTTTGGACCGACAAATATGCAGCTTTCCAAGGAGGAAATCCATGAAAGTGTGGTTTCTGCGCTGGAAACAGTCGGTATCCCACATGAGGTATACGAAAAATCGCCGTTTGAGCTTTCCGGCGGTCAGAAACGCCGCGTTGCGATTGCGGGCGTGCTGGCAATGAATCCCGAGGTCCTGATTTTGGACGAGCCTACGGCGGGACTTGACCCCCGCGGGCGGGACGAGATTCTCGCAGCAGTTGGCAGACTGCACAGAGAACGCGGAATTACGGTGATTCTGGTCAGCCACAGTATGGAAGACGTTGCGAAGCTGGCAGACCGCATTATTGTTATGCATAAAGGCAAGGCAGCAATGACAGGCACGCCAAGGGAAATTTTCTCCCGTCCGGCGGAATTGGAAGGCATGGGGCTTGCCGCGCCGCAGATGAGTTATGTGTTCGCAAGTCTGAAGGAAAAGGGCTTTGACGTCCCTACGGATATTTATACCGTGGAGGAAGCGAAGGAAGCCCTGCTGAAACTGGTAAAGCAGGTGAAAGTATGATTCGGGATATAACGATAGGACAATATTATCCGGTGGATTCTCCAATCCACCGTTTAGATGCAAGAATCAAGCTGGGTATAACATTTTTGTTCATTGTGACGCTGTTTCTGGTAAACAGCTTTACGGGCTACTTGTTTGCGGCGGCTTGTATGGGGCTGGTGATACGGGCGTCAAAAGTGCCGTTGAAATTTATGCTCAAAGGCTTGAAAAGCATTATGATTATTATTTTGTTTACGGCGTTTATCAACCTCTTTATGACAAGAGGGGAACAGGTGCTGTGGCATTGGGGATTCCTCACGCTTACGGTGGAAGGTATCCTGATGGCGATTAAAATGTGTGTGCGGCTGGTGATGCTGATTGTTGGATCTTCGCTTCTGACACTGACAACAACGCCGATACAGCTGACAGACGCGATAGAATACGTTCTGCGCCCGTTCAAACGGATTGGCGTGCCGGCGCATGAAATTGCAATGATGATGACGATTGCGCTGCGGTTTATCCCGACGCTTTTGGACGAAACGGATAAAATCATGAAAGCGCAGCAGGCGCGCGGCGCGGATTTTGATACAGGAAATTTGTTGCAAAAAGCGAAAAGCCTGATTCCGATATTAGTGCCGCTGTTTATTTCGGCATTCCGGCGCGCGGAGGAACTGGCAATGGCGATGGAGGCGCGATGCTATCATGGTGATGAGCACCGCACACGTATGAAGGAAATGAAGATGGAGAAACGAGACTATCGTGCGATAACAATGGCTTGTTGTTATACATTGGCAATCTTTGGTCTGCGCTTCGCAGCGGGAGCATTTCCATTTGTGATTTGATACATTTTTTCATAATATAAGGAAAAAAGAGGGGGATAATGAGAATGGCCCCCTTTTTTGTGCGTATTGAGGTGTATCTGT
>CAMQRG010000246.1 GCA_947036475.1 uncultured Clostridia bacterium | reverse complement strand
GCAGTATAACTGCGTAAAGAAGGACACCGAGAAGCAGAGCTTTCAGAATGCCGCTCTTTTTCAAAAGAAATAACTTTTTGAAGTTGTTGAAATCCGTTTTATTTGCCATAAAAAATACCATCGGAAGAACAAAAAAGAAAAGAATTTTGATGGGTATTTTGGCAATATATGGAGGGCGGATAACGGCGTCAACCAGACTGACGATCATGGAAAACATAAAAACAGATACCGCAATGAAAATGCTTCGTTTATTCATGGTGCTCCTTTCTTCTGAGAAACAAATGACACTTACATATTATGCTGATTTTACCACAGAGCACATCTCTCTTCAAGCCGTTCTTATGAAATGAGCGCTTTGATATAAAATTTCACTTTTTGAAATGGGATACAGGAAAATATCCTTTGTATAATGGGGATATTTATGGTATGATAGTTGCAAAGAATGGGGTAGTCCCCTAAAAGTCAGACAGGGGACTGTTTTTGTGCGTCCGAAAAGATAAAGGGCGCGGCTGGAACTGAGGTTTGGAATAGGAGGCTGAGAATATGACAGCAAAACTGGAAAACGAATTAGGGGTCATCAGCATTCATTATGAGGTTATTGCAAGAATTGCAGGTTATGCGGCAATCGACTGTTATGGTATTGTTGGCATGGCGGCGAAGAATGTGAAAGACGGACTTGTGCAGCTTTTGAAGCTCGAAAGCCTGACAAAAGGCATCAAAATGCGGGTGAACGCCAACAACAAGGTCAGCCTTGACCTGCACATTATTGTGGAATACGGTACGAATATTTCTGCCATTGCGGATAATATCATCAGTACGGTAAAGTACTCCGTAGAGGAATACGCAGGGCTGGAAGTGGAGGACGTGAATATTTTCGTTGACGGCGTGAGGGTCGACGGCTGAACATGAGGAGGAACGAACGGTGGATATAACGAGATTGGACGGCCAGCTTCTGAGCAGAATGGTCATTGCCGGTGCCAACGAATTGACACAGAATAAACAGCTTGTAGACGCAATGAACGTGTTTCCTGTGCCGGACGGGGACACAGGGACGAATATGTCGCTGACAGTACTGGCGGCAGCAAAGGAAGCGGAGAAAAACGCCGCGCTGAAAGCAGATGCGCGCATAGAGGAAATTGCGAAGGTGGCGGCAAGCGGTGCATTGCGCGGGGCGCGGGGGAATTCCGGTGTCATTACCTCTCAGTTGTTCCGGGGCTTTTCCAAAGGGCTGGAGGGGCTTGCGGAGGCTGGTGTGAAGGAACTGGCAGCGGCTGTGGAGCAGGGCGTAAAAACGGCGTATAAAGCTGTCATGAAGCCAAAGGAGGGCACAATTCTAACGGTGGCACGCGGCTGTGCGGAAGCAGCGGCAAGGCTGGCGGAGGAAACGGAGGATATTGCAGAGTTTTTGAAGGGCATTTTGGAGGAAGGCCATGAAATGCTCCGGAAAACACCGGATATGCTGCCGGTGCTGAAACAGGCAGGCGTTGTGGACGCAGGCGGGCGCGGGCTTTTATATGTGCTGGAGGGCGCGCTGAAACAGCTGGGCAGTGATGTACCCGTATATGTTGCAGAACCGCAAAAGACAGAGGCGGAAACGCCGGATTTTGCGTCACTGGCATCTGTGGAAAATACAAGCATCACATTCGGCTACTGTACGGAATTTTTTGTCAACGTAAGCCGTCCGGAGGAGCGGACAGTGAACCAGCTGAAATCCTACCTCGGTTCAATTGGCGACTCTATTGTCTGCGTTAGTGATGAGGAGATTATAAAAATTCATGTGCATACAGACCACCCGGGTCTTGCGATAGAAAAGGCTTTGGAAATCGGCAGCCTGAGCGGGCTGAAAATTGACAATATGCGGGAACAGCATACGAATAAAATCAATTTCAGTGCATCTGCGGAACCGGTGGCGGCTGTGGCAGAAAAAACAGAAGCGGCGGAGCGCAAAGATGTGGGATTTGTTTCCATTTCCACAGGGGACGGGCTGACGGCGATATTCAAAAATCTCGGCGTTGACGAAGTGATTGAGGGCGGGCAGACTATGAACCCCAGCACAGAGGACATTCTCAATGCGGTGGAAAAGGTCAATGCTGATAACGTGTTTATACTGCCGAATAATAAAAACATCATTCTGGCGGCGGAACAGGCAGCTGCGCTCAGTGAGGATAAAAAGCTGTTTGTTATTCCAACGAAATCTGTGCCGGAGGGTATCAGTGCGGTGTTCTGCTGTGAGGAAGGGGCTGCGCCGGAGGAACTGGAACAGGCGATGAATGAAGCGGTGCAGGCTGTGGATACGGCGCAGGTGACATTTGCTGTGCGGGATACTTCCATTGGAGATAAGAAGATACACGAAGGGAATATTCTGGGAATGCTGAATGATAAGATTGAGGTCGTGGCGGAGGATATTGCGGCGGGCACGAAAGAACTGCTGCAAAAAGCTGTGACAGAGGACAGCGAAATCATCAGCATTTATTACGGTGCAGATGTGGCGAAAGAAGATGCGGAGGAAATTGCCGCTTTTGTAGAAGAACAGTATCCCGACTGCGATGTGGAGTTGCAGAACGGTGGACAGCCGCTGTATTATTATATTATTGCTGTGGAGTAAAAGGACCTTGGGGGCTCTGCCCCCAACACCCCCGCAAGGGCTTCCAGCCCTTGACCCGAATTGCCGCAAAACTGCGTTTTGCGGAAGATAAATGATGATTGGAACATTCCGCCGCATGGATATGCGGCGGCAATAAAGTTTAGGGTCAAGTCCTTTTCAATCTGTCTCTTATACACATCTCCGAGCCCACGAGACGCTACGCTA
>CAMQRG010000245.1 GCA_947036475.1 uncultured Clostridia bacterium | reverse complement strand
CGACTGGTCCCATTCCAGTTCACTGAAAAGCGATGTGACTTTTTCCTGTTCCTCCAGCAGTCTGCCGCCCAGTATCACCGTTTTCAGTTGTCCCAAATCCGTTTTGCGGGAGCTGCGGCAGTCCATCTGCGCGACTGCGTCCGCAAGTGTCGCCGCTTCTATGCTAAACGGCTCTGCGCCTTCCTCCGTTCCGACAGGGGCAAAAGAAAAGCGGTATCCCGCTTCGGCCGCATCCGCGCCGATTGTGATAAAAAATGCTCTGTCCTCCGGGTCTTTCCTGTCCCAGCAGCCAGTCAGCAGGAACGATGAAAACAGGCATACAATCAAAATTTTCCACAGTTTCATACCGCTTTTCCTCCCTTCTTCCTTACTGCCTCCAGAAACAACAGCAGGGCGGGCAGTATCAGCAGATAAAAACCGTTCAGCCAAAGTGAAGCCCGCAGACGAAATTCATGCGCCTGTGCCATATCCTCCGGCAGAAAACTCAGCAGGAACAATGCCGCAAGAGCGGCATACAGCCAGTTTTTCCGCTTTGCCTCTGACTGCCCCGTCATACGCACGCCCATGAGGGAGGAAAAAAACAGTGTACCGGAAAGGAATACCGAAACCGATGCAATCCAGAACCAAAGCAGGAGGACATCCTGACGGGTCAGGAATATCCCTGTAAAGCTGACGCGTTCCAGCATCTGTAATGTCGGCAGGAGTTTTTGTTTCAGCATGACTTCACCATAAACCGCCAGAGAAAGGAACGTCAGCGCGGCAAAAAGGAGCGCGGCATGCACACCCGCCGCCAGAACTGCGCGCTGCGTTTTCTGCGGCTTTTTCAAATCGGGAAATATAAAATACAGAAATATCAGTCCCTGAAACAGCACGCCTGTGGACGCAAAAGCATCTTTCCAGCCTTCCGTGGCAGGCGGCTCCAGCGGCAGTACGCGCCCATATTCCGCCGAAAACGCTACCGCCAGCAATACCACAAACAGGGGAACCGAAACAAGGAAAAACAATATCTCTGCCGTACGGCCCCGGCATTCCATACCCTGCGCCGCCAAAGCCCCTGCAATCAGCAGTACAACAAGAGTCAACGCCCAGACGGGCGTGGCGGGAAGCATGGTGCGCCGGATAATTTCGCTGAAAATTCGCAGTTCCAGCGCACCGTCCCAGAACAGCTTTGCAGCAAGCCCCAGCAGTACGAAATTGCCGAACAGCGGTCCCAAAAGCGTCCGGCACCATTCCACCGCCGTCCCTTCGGGCATTTTTTTGCCAAGGAAGGTCAAAAGCAGAGAGAATGCAGCAAAAACAAGTCCGCATACGCCCGCCAGTATCCAACAGCCGCGCCCGCCTGCCTTTGCCATTTCCCCCGGCAGGAACAACGCCGCCGTACCGAAAAAATCCAGCAGGAGCATTGCCTGTAACTGCCGGAGGGATATTTTTCTGTTCTCCGCAAACATCACGCACCACCGCCTTTCCGCACCCGTTCATCGGGCTTTGTGAATATTGGTCTCCGCTTCATTTTGGAGAGCGGCAGACGCAGTATGCTGTCCTCCCAGTCCACATCGTCATTGACAGAGGAGGAGCAAAACGGGTAAAGATACGGGATACCGTATGATGTCAGGCTGGCAAGATGCGCCAGCAGGAGCAGGAGAGCCGCCCAGACGCCGAACAGCCCCAACACAGCTGCCAGGAATATCACCAGATATTTGCTGATACGCAGACCGGAAACAATTGAGATATTCGGAATGACAAAGCTGCAAATGCCAGTCAGCGCGGAAACAATAACGACTGCCGGACTGACAAGCCCCGCCTCCACTGCCGCCGAGCCAATGATGATACCGCCCACAATACCGATGGTAGAGCTGACCGGTGAGGGCAGGCGGATTCCCGCTTCCCGCAGGAGTTCAAACGCAAGTTCCATGATAAGAACCTCGCCGACAACAGAAAACGGTATTGCCTGACGCGTCGCGGCTACCTTCAACGCCAGAGCCGTTGGCATCAGCTGGGGGTGGTAAACGGAAAATGCAATATACAGCCCCGGCAGAGCAACCGCCAGAAACGCCGCCGCGTAACGAATCAACCGGATAAAACTCATAATTTCCCAACGGTCATAATAATCCTCCGCCGCCTGAAAAAACGTGTTCAGCGTGGAAGGCAGAAGGAGCGCGTAAGGCGTGTTATCCACCAGCAGGGCTATGCGCCCTTCCAGCAGGGCAGAAGCCGTTTTATCGGGACGTTCCGTCATTTGCAGCTGCGGAAATGGCGAATACTGCCGCTTTTCCAAAAGCTGTTCCATATAACCGCTGTCCGGCATGAAATCTGCGTCCAGCTTATCCAACTGGCGTTCTACTTTTTGCAGCGTTTCCGGACGCACCAAATCCTCCATATACATGAGCGCAACGTCCGTTTTGCTCCGCGCGCCGACTTTTTTCCGCTTCAGTTTCAGTTTTGTATCGCGGATACGCCGCCGCGTCAGTACTACATTTATGGACATCAGTTCCGTAAAGGCATCTTTCGGCCCCTGTACAACAACCTCCGTTTCTGCTTTATTGACACCACGCGACGGAAAGCCCTTCGTAGATGCCTGGAGCGCGAAATCGTCCCCCTGCATCAAAAGCACCGTATCACCCAGCAGGACAGCATCATAAACCTCCTGAAGCGTGGTGATTTTTCCCATTTCGCCAATGGCGATGACGTCTTCCATCAGCGACTGTAAAAGCTCCTTTGTCCCCTGTTTTTCACAGCGCGCCATGATATTTGTCATAATAAAATCCTGTATCGCGTCTGTCTCTTATACACATCTGACGCTGCCGACGACTCCTTACGTGTAGA
>CAMQRG010000244.1 GCA_947036475.1 uncultured Clostridia bacterium | reverse complement strand
CAAATCCTAAATTCTATTGCTTGTGGAAATTCGGGCTTAATCAGTTTAGGTGCTTTTATTGTTTCTATTATTGGAATCCTCATTTCTGCAAAAGTTTACAAAAAGAATAAGCTCTATTCTACCGCCGCTTTAGAAGCAACTATTTATGGTCAGATCGCAACCGCAAAATCTAATTTAGCAAACGCTCAAGAAAACGATATTGTTTTTGAAGAAAAGGATGATGCTCTTGCAAAATTTCAGTCTACACAACTTTCTGATACGGCAAAGGAATTTCTGCAAAGTTATGAAAATGCATGTATACATTTTTATTCTGATGCAGTAAATCGCACACATTTCAAAAGTTTATATACTGCTGAAATTTGTAGATTATTTGAAAATCCCAATTATGATGAGCATCTAAAATCAAACGCCTATCCACATTTAAAAAAATTTCATAAAGAGAATAAGAAATAACATATCATTATGCTTTTTATTTTATTAAATTGTATTATTCTCCCTCCGTTCCTGCCGCAGGTGCAGGCGTTCCGCCTGCATCTGCTTTCTTCCTTTCGTATCTGCTCTGCATCCTCCTCATCTCCCTCGCCATAGCCTGAAGCGCTTCCGGCCCGCCTTCACAATTAAGCATGCCGCAAATATCCAATGCGCTTTTTTCCAATATTTCAGGAACAAATCCCTGTGGTTCTTCCCGCTCCCAATCATACCGGATACCCTTCACATTCTGGCGGACAATCCTTCGCGCCGCCCTGACCGGGATATAGTCGTCATTTTCCAATAAGGCGACACCTTTATATTTGCCATAATCCGCAAGCTCCTCAAGGATGTTTTGAATCAATGCTTTCTGTTCCATCATGAAGCCCCCTCCGCTTTTTTCCGCAATATGCGATATTTGTCCGCGTACCGGTATTTCAGAAGCATTTCCTCCGGCGTATCCTTGCAGACAAGCCAATTTTCAGCATTCAAATGCCTGCCCCTTATGTACTGTTTCTGCTTTTTCGTTGGCTTTTTACCCATCATGCTATATTCATCTCCTTTGCCATGCGGGAAATGTGCTTCGCCGTGACCTCCCCGAATACGGCGGCGGCATTCACAAACACATTGACCGCGCCGCGAAGCCCGTAATTCGTCCTCGATATCCGGAACAGGATCTCCACCGCGTCCCCATCCACGCCGCTCCCGCCGAATACCAGCTCAATATCCTCCTTCGTGATGTGGCTGGTCAGGACTTCCATCCGCTCCGCGATCCGGCTAAATAGCTGTGAATATGCTTTCTCCTGCCTGCCGCGCATTTTCAGGTAAATTTCCTCATTTCCTACAAACGCCATGCCCGTGCCGCTGTCTTCCGCAAGATGGCGTAATTGCTCAATACCTTTTAGTGTCAAATGCTGGGCTTCGTCAACAATAACAACTTTACTGCTCCCTTTCAGCCTTTGCACTGCCTCCGAATATATCTGCCGTGCCACCTTTTCCCGGATACGCATTTCCTTTGCCAGCAGCTCCATTGCGCCGTTAACCGTTGCAAAGCATGGCGATATTGTCATATAAATAGTCGTATCCGGATTCAGCCTGACATACTCCCTGACAGCCATCGTCTTTCCAACCCCCGCGTCGCCGTAAGCAACGCCGATTTTCCCTTGGATATGGCAATATTCAATCATGTCCATCACGACGCCGCTGACCGTTGTCCGCTGGAAGCCCGGCTCCCTTAGTGCAACCTCCTTTTTATCATTGATTTTCAAAAGCTGTTCTATTTTGGGAATCGCCGTTTCCGGTGACTTATAAGTGCCTTTCAGAAATTCGGATACATAAGCAGGGGAAACATCCATCTCCTTTGCCACATCCGATTGGCTTTTCTTCGTCCGTTCTATATATTCCACCAGCATCTGCCGTGCCCGTTCTTCGCTCATCATAGGGTTCCCTCCTTCACTTTCCGCAGCCGCTCCAATCCGGCTGCCCAGTTGATAGGTTCGTCATAATCACCCGCTGCCTTCCGCAGTTCTGCATCGTCCCCGCCGAAAACAGGTCGTAAAATCTTCGCGTTGATTTCAAAATCATCCATATCGCCAGCCGCAGCGTCCAGCAGGAGTTTCAGCTCGTTTTCCGCCTCCACACCCTTCTGCTGCTTGTACGCCCTGACTGTCCTGACCGCCCTGCGGTTCTCCGCTGTTGCGTTTCGGATTTCCTCCTTAGTCGCCCGGTAGCTCAGCGCCGTGCGCAGCTCCGCCGTGCAGATGAATTTCTTTTCAAGGTTATAGACCCGCACGCTGGACAAATCATCCGGCGCGTACCGGACATATACGTCCCTGCCGTAATGCAGCCGCCAAAGCTCCTCGTTCCAATATTGCAGCTCCTGCCCGTAAAATTTCAGGCTCACGCCGTTTTTCCCGACCTTCAGCGTGCCCTTGCTGCCCTTTGCGTAGCGCATAAACATCAGGTTCAGCTTGTCCTTAGCGACTACCCGCTTTTCAATCAGGTTTTCCGCAAACACCTCATCCGGGCATTTCCCGCCCATACCGATGCCGCTGTGGGGCTGCTTGTTGTACCACCCTCTTATAAAAATATCCACCTGTCGGCGGAACTCGTCCAAAGCAGTCAGCCTGCCCGGCTGCTTTACAATTTCCTTCAGCTTGTCCGGTCTTTCCAGTATCGTGCCGCCGGTGTAGCCCTCGTACAGTTTGGAAAACATTTCTTTGACCGTATAAAAAGCACGCTCGATGCCTTTCGCGCGGGCATTGCGCGGAAGGGCAGTCTGGAACTCAATACCCAAATCATTTAAAATGCTAGGCAGCTTCATGTCCTCCCCCTTGCGCTTTTTGCGGAAGCCGTTCCCGCC
>CAMQRG010000243.1 GCA_947036475.1 uncultured Clostridia bacterium | reverse complement strand
GCTGCGGAGTGGATTATCTGGCGGAAATTCGCGAAATGGACAGGCTTTGGAAGGACAAACAGGAGCGCGGGCAGGGGCATTATCTGCGGCTGCGGGAACTGCCCAAGTTGCAGACTCCGGAGCAGGCAGGGAAATATACCGCTTTGTTTGAAGAATGGCGGAAGGAACAGGAAAAAGGCGTTCCATTGAAGGGGGCGGAAGCGGACAGTATTTTCCGCGCTGTGCTTTCCGAAGGGCTTTCGGAGGCATGCGGGCTCTTCCGAAAATTTACACCTGCTGCCAGTGAAACGATGGAAAGGAATTTTCTGACGAAAATGCTGTACTGGACGGAAAACCTGATGGAATCCTTTTTGCGCGACTGGGACGAAAAAACAAGCCGGAAGTTTGTGTATTCGGGAATGGCGAAATTGCAGGAATATCTTTTTTGTTATTTTCTGACACTTTTAGGAGTAGATGTGATGATGCTTCTGCCTGCCGGGGACATTGGACTTGCGGAGGAACTGAAGGGGCTTTCGGCACCTGTACCACTGGGAGAAACGAAGAACATGGAAATTCCGCCCTATACCCAGGAGTGGGCAGAGGTGAGGGAGCGGCCTCAGGCGGTGAGCTGCGGGACGGCAAAGACAGTCAGCATAGAACGCACAGACCGGAAAACAAAGCGGAGCGGAGCGACCCCGGAACGTTCTGCCGTATCCAGTCAGGAAAATGCCGGCAGGATACAGGAACGCAGGGAATTGGAGTTTGAAGAACTGGCGCGTCTTGCGTCTTCTGTTGTGATGATTGCTGTGCGTGACCCGGAAGGGGAGGTTGTCTGCACAGGTTCGGGCATTATGATTGGAAAAGGCGGATACATACTGACGAATCACCATGTTGCGGGGAAAGGCGTATCTTATTCTGTGCGGATTGAAGATGACGAAACCATATACGAATCGGACGAACTGATTAAATATAACCATTTTCAGGATCTGGCGATTCTTCGCATTGATAAAATACTGAATCCGATTCCGCTTTATAAAGGAAATAAACCGCTTGTACGGGGACAGAAGGTTGTGGCAATCGGCAGCCCGCTGGGGTTGTTCAATTCCGTTTCGGACGGCATTATTTCCGGTTTCCGCACGATAGGCGATGTGGATATGATACAGTTTACCGCGCCGATTTCCAGCGGCAGTTCCGGCGGAGCAGTGCTGAATATGCAGGGTGAAATCATCGGCATCAGTACAGCTGGATTCGACAGCGGGCAGAATATCAACCTTGCGGTGGATTACCGGACAGTTGCGGCGTTTGTACGCGGATTTGTATAAGATTTTCCTAAAATTTTCTTAAAACAATAGAAATGATTTGAATAGGATTGCCAAAAAAGGCGGTTTTTGCTATACTAAGATAAACGCTTGTAGGAATATAATATCCGAGAGCATTTGGAAGGGGAAAATAAATTGGCTGTAAAGAAAATAAAAATATCGTTCAACTCCCCTGTGATTTTAGGGTTTTCGCTTTTTTCGCTGGTCGCTCTGTTGCTGGCGATGGCAACGGGCGGGGGGACAAATGACCTGTTTTTCAGCGTTTACCGCGCCCCATTGACAGACCCTTTGACATGGGTACGCTTTTTCGGGCACGTTTTAGGTCATGCCGGCTGGCAGCATTTTATTGGGAATATTATGCTGATACTGGTGATTGGGCCGCTTTTGGAAGAAAAATACGGCTCGGGTGAGGTGCTGTTTGTTATCCTCATTACGGCATTGGTAACGGGACTCTTGAATTTCGTCTTGTTTCCACAGGTGCAGCTTTTGGGTGCAAGCGGTGTGGCATTTGCGATGATACTGCTGTCTTCGTTCGTAAGTGTGAAGGAGGGCGAAATCCCGCTGACGTTCCTGCTGGTGGCGGTAATTTATATTGGCGGAGAAGTGATAGACGGTATTTTTATCAGAGATTCGGTTTCCAACCTTTCGCATATTGCGGGCGGCGCAGTTGGGGCTGTGCTGGGGGTTGGGCTGTGCGGCAGAAAGTTGAAATAGTGCTGGAAAAGGACGGGGCGGTATATGTTGACGCATGGGATACTTCAAAATTTGGAAGAATATTTTTCGGATTTGGATGCCAGAACGGGCAAAGCTGTGTTCTTTTACCGTATTAACGGCTGGAATGAGGAAATCGGAGCATTTTTGAAGAAATACTATGAAGCCGCCAGACTGACGGGCGTTGTTCTGGATGGTAAAATTCCCAATCCGGACAGGCAGAACCTTGCGTATTTCGAGAGTATTCTGGGCACAGATTTTGAGTTGAGCATGGGTTTTCTGGAAAACAGACTGAAAAAATGGCTCCCGAGGCTGGACGAAAAACGCCGCCGAATGCTTGCCGCTGTTCTGTATGATACGTTGGACGGGATACGCAGGGAGGGTAAAACGGAAAATATACTCCGAAATGCGTATGTAAAATTCATGTGCTGGCTGTATTATAAATTTGAACGGGTTGTAAACCGCCCGGAAGGGAAATCGCCTTCCAAGATATTGTATGCAGGGAACGTCAGCTATTATGAATGGAAACTGCTGTGTGCGCTTTCCGGTGCGGGGAGTGACGTTGTGCTTTTGCAGACGGAGGGTGACGCGGCATATTTGAAACTTGACCTGCGTTCCGAGGCATCGAGAGCGTACCAAGCGCCAAACATGACGGCGTTTCCGGAGGGCTTTTCTCTGAAACGTTTGCAGGAGGACGCGGAACGCGAACGGCGTACAAAGCAGATTACAGGGGCGCGCCCGGAAATACAGCGGTGTACCAACGCATGGCTGGAAGGCTTCAGGCTGGAAGATATTTTGAAGGAGCCGCAGGAAAGAGGGTCGGACACAAGTTTTTTTTGCAACTGCTTTTGCAGGATAAACGG
>CAMQRG010000242.1 GCA_947036475.1 uncultured Clostridia bacterium | reverse complement strand
GTTCAAAAAGATTGTGATGCTGGCGCAGGGGGAGTTTAAGGAATTTTTGAAAGCGGACAGCGATAAGAAAAACGAGATACTGGGAAAGCTGTTTGACAATTCTGTTTATGTGCGCTACCGCGAACTGCTGAAGGGCGCGCGGGAACTGCTCAGAAAGGAGCGCGAGACGCACCGTAATACGGCGGCGGATACCATGCAGAACTTTTTCCGCCTGCCGGAAGACGCGGAACAGGAGGATTTTCTGCCGGAGCACCCGAAGCTGCTGGAACACTTGTCCATACTGGTTCAGACGGACGAGGGTTGCCTGCGTGCGGCGAAAACGGAACGGGAAGCCTGCCAGCAGAAAAAAAGCGCGCTGGATGAGCGGAAAGGTGCAGCTGCCGGACAGAATGCGTTACTGGACGAGCTTGCGGCAAAACAGGAGCAGCTTGCCGCGCTGGAAGGACAGGAAGAGGAAATGGAACGACTGCAAAAAGCGCATGATGCGGCGGAAAAAGCCCTGCATATAGTACAACCGAAGCGGGAACAGCTGGAACAGGCGGAACAGGCGTTTTTATGCGCGGAAACAGAAATTGCAGAGTTGGAAAAGCAACTGGAGGAGCAGGAAAAGACTGCCGCGCTTGCGGAGGCGGAAGTAAAAGCAGACGAAACTGTGAAAACGGAAATCGACAGCCTCAGCCTTGCCATACAGACTCTGGAGCAGACCCTTCCGCAGTATGAGGAGTTGGACGGCAAAAATACGGAAAAGCAGAAAAAAGAAACGGAGATAAAGGAGGGCGCGCGGGAGCTTGCGGAACTGGAAATGCAGAAAGAGCAGGAAAAGGCGGCCCTGGAAGGCATCAGCGCAGAACTTGCCGCTCTTGCGGGGATTGATGCGCAGACTGTTGCGCTGGAAAACGAATATACACAGGCGAAGCGTGACGCAGCCGCGTTTATGGGTGAAAAAGGGATATTGTCCCGCGTGGAGGGCGTCATTTTGGACGAAAAAACGTTACAGGCACAGCGGGATACTCTGCGGGTGCAGACAGCCGAAGCGGCAGACGCCGAAGCGCAGTATCATAGTCTTTATCAGGCGTTTATCAGCGGACAGGCGGGTTTGATTGCGGAGAGTCTGAGACAGGAACTTGCGGAAAAAGGCGCGGCATGCTGCCCTGTCTGCCGTACTGCGTTCCAAACGGGAGAAAAATGTGTGTTTGCACCGCTGTCGGAGGATACGCCAACCGAGGCAAAGGTCGCTGCCGCAAAACGCAGCCACGAAAAGAAGGAGCAGGAACGCGCGGCTCAGGCGGAAAGCGTGATTGCTTTGCAGTCCGCCATCGGCAAGGAAAAGGAAAGCATATTGCGGGAGGTGCAGCCTCTTATACCGGAGTGCGAGAACTGGGATATGCTTGCGGCAGAAGGTTTTCTTGTGCAGAAAGCAGAGGCGTTCCGGCAGGCGGAAACAGAGCGGAAAGCAGCCTTGCAGGAGGCGCGCACAAAGCAGACGCGCAGCAGGGAACTGGCAGAAAAACGTGAAAAAACGGAGGAAATCTGTAAAAAGCTGGAAGATGCGTTTTCGCAGAAAAAAGAGAAACAGAACGCATACATGCTCGCGTTCGGCAGACTGGAAACGGAAATTTCTGCACTGCAAAAACAGCTGAAATATCCGGATAAAGCTGCCGCCGATACGGAAATTCGGGAGCAAAAGGTGCAGCGTGAGCAGCTTGCGGAACAGGTCAGGAAGAATCAGGAACGGTTCACAGCTGTTCTACGGGAGCGGGACAACACAAACGGCAGTCTGCGCAACAAACGCGACAGCCTTCCCACACTGGCGCAGAGCAGGATGGACGCGGCAGCCGTTCTGCGGGACGCGCTGGCAGAAAGCGGTTTTTCTGATGTTGCGGAGGCTGACCGCGCTTTGCTCCCTCTTAGGGGAAGGAATGGCGGGGAATGGCTGAGGGAACAGCGCGAAACGCTGGAACAATACCGCAATGACTGCAAAAATACACGTGAACGCATATGCGCACTTGCGGAACAGACGCGCGGCGCGGCGTATACAGACCTTTCTGCTCTCGGGGAGCAGATTGCGCAGGCGGAGACAGCTCTGCGTGGCGCAAATGAGGCTTGCGTGCAATGGGAAAAGCGGCTGGAAAACCACTTCACTACGCGGGAACGCGTTGCGGAGGCAAAAGCCGCGCTGGCTGAATCGGACGCGGCATGGAATCAACTGGACCGACTGGCAGATCTGGCGGCAGGTACAAGCGGAGAGGGCGGAAAGCTGAGTTTTGACCGCTATGTCATGGGTGCGGTATTTCAGGAGATTCTGGAACTGGCAAATCAGCGGCTGAACATCATGAGCGGCGGGAAATACGAGCTTATCCACCAGCTTGGCGCAGGCCGCAGGAACGCCAAGGCGGGGCTTGAGGTGGAGGTGCTGGACATGGCAACAGGCAGACAGCGCAGTTCCAAATCTCTTTCGGGAGGGGAGACCTTCCTTGTTTCGCTTGCGCTCGCGCTGGGGCTTTCAGATGTGGTGCAAAGCCATGCAGGCGGCAGAAAGCTGGACGCGCTCTTTATCGACGAGGGCTTTGGCTCTCTGGACAGTGACACACTGGATACTGCGCTATATGTGCTGAACCAGCTGACGGAGGGCAGCTGCCTTGTGGGTATTATTTCGCATGTGGGCAGACTGGAGGAAAGTATCCCGCAGAAGATACGCGTCAGGAACAATGGGCGCGGCAGCAGGCTGCAATTTGAATAATTTGAATAAATTACTAAAATAGGCGGAGGCTGGAAATACTATTTTCTACAAATAGATTTGGTAGAATATGGAAATTTTTTAGCAGTCTGCCTAATTTTTTTTGAAAGTTTTGCAAAATAGACTTGCGGAACTTCACAGTCTGTGCTACTGTATATCTAAC
>CAMQRG010000241.1 GCA_947036475.1 uncultured Clostridia bacterium | reverse complement strand
AAATTAAAGACGGCAAAACAGTTGCCGCTGTTTTCGCGTGGCAGGCATTGCAGGAAAAATTCTCCCAAAACGCATAAAAAAGTAAGACGAGCCATATCCTGATAGCAGGAGACTAATACTGCAAGGAGGACTGGCTCATGAAAAAACGGAAACGTCTGATAGACCAAAGAGGACAAATGATTGCAGCAGTCGTTTGTCTTTCTTTTTTGCTTGGAACAGCCGGCGGCGCATTGGCGGCAAATTTGCTTGGAACAACAGAGCACAGCGCGCTGGCAGTATTTTTACAGAACGCACTAGAAATTGAGAATACTCCGGCATTTCTGCCGATATTCTGGAAATACCTGAAATATGACCTGATTATCTGGCTGGGCGGCTGGATGTCGCTGGGACTGTTTTTTTCCGGAGCAGCGTTCCTGTTCCGCAGTCTATCAGTTGGATTTACGTCAGCAATGATTCTGAGCATACAGGGCACAGCGGGTATCCTGACAATTGCAAAAGAAATCCTCCCGCAAAATCTGTTCCTTATCCCCGCATATATCCTGACGATGTCCGCAGCAGCCTATTACCTGTCTACCTGGCGGGAAGGTGAAGGGAAACGCGCACTGAAGCGGGAAAGGCGACGGAAACAGACAGAATACTGTATTTTATTCGGCTTTTCTGTTCTGCTTCTTCTGGCCGCAGCCGGACTGGAACGTGTCACACTGATTAGCTGAAATATCGTAAAAAACGGCCTGCAAAACAGAGGCAGAGCCCAAAATGGCCCTGCCTCTGTTTTTATAGTGTAAAAACTTATTTCAGCGCTTTACCTGTTAACAGCACTCCGCACCCTGCCATAAACAATATAGGCAATCACGCCGCCAGCGGCCGCTGTAATAAACTGCGTCACAGAAAATGTTGTTTTCACCACAAGCTGCATCGGTTCCGGTACGCCCGCGCCAAAATATGGCAGCATAACATACCATACCAGCAGCCAAAGCACAACAGCTTTCAGCACAGCCCCAGCCGCAAGCCAAAACGGCAGCTGTTTTTTTCGCCCTGCGGACGCACAGAGGGAAAGCACTGCGTTTCCTGCCATTACCGTAGGAACCATCAGGGGAATCATCTGCATAATCGGCGTCCCCCCCATCAGATACGCCACAAGCGGCGTTACGACTGCCAGAAAAACACTGCTTCCCGTACCGACCAGCAATGCCGCCATAATCAGGAATGTATTCACTGCCGTACCCGTCAGATAAACCGAAATACCTTTCATGCTCTGAAATACAATGCAAAGCGCCAGAAACACTGCCGTAGTTACGATTTTTTTTGTATTCATAATTACCCTCCAATTTTCTTCTGAAACACAAAAGACCGCCGGAAACTGCTTTCCAGCGGCCTTTCCATACTAAAATCACTCTTTGTTCTCAGCTTTTGCTGTTTTTTTCCTTGTAGTCTTTGGCTTTTCCGGCTTTTCAGGTTCTGCTGTCAGTTTCTCCTGCTGTTCCTTCACATAAATACGCTCCATCTCAACATTACCCATGTTATAGCCGCGTATGCCCTCCGCCGGATTATCCGTCACAGCCTCCCGTCCAAAACTGTTGATCTGTTCGATGCCCTTCATGTCATGCGAAATAGATGCCGCGCCACCGGTACAACCGTATCTGCACGCCATACCCTCAATAAAGTTTGCATCTAATCTGCCAAAAGAAGCCATTTTCATCGCTTTGATACATTCCTCGATACCGTTACAACGAATCGGCTTGATTTCCGTCTCTACGCCTTCCAGCTTCGCTACGCGGCAGACGCTTTCCGCAACACCGCCTGTCCGGGCAAAGATACGCCCAAAGGAAGAAGGCTCCCCAGCCCTGAATTCATCAAAGGTATCCAGCTCCATTTCACGCGCGTCAAAAACGGCGCGCAGTTCTTCAAATGTCAGCACATAATCCACTGAATCCCTGAGATCTTCCTGCCTGATTTCCACTTTTTTCGCTGTGCAGGGGCCAATAAAAATGATTTTCGCCTTTTTATCCTTCTCCCGAATCGCACGCGCAATGGCAACCATAGGCGATACCACTGTAGAAACATGGTCCATATATTCCGGATAATTCTTGCTGACATAATCCACAAACGCCGGACAGCAGGAAGATGTTTTCCAGCCCTTTTCCCCAACGGTTTCCGCAAATTCCTTTGTTTCCGCAAGCGAAACCATATCCGCGCCGATTGCCGCCTCTACAACGTCATGAAAGCCCAGTTCTTTAATCGCCGCGAATACCTGTCCCGTTTTGACGCCGGGAAACTGGCTGGAAACCGCAGGCGCAACAACCGCATAAACATGATAGCTGGTGTTGTTCCAGGAATTGCGCAGAAGCGTCAGCACATCAATGACAAACGATTTATCCACGATAGCGCCAAACGGACACTGGTAAATACATGCCCCGCAGGAAATACATTTATCGTGGTCAATGACCGCTTTTCTGTCTTCATCTATCTTTACCGCCCCAACAGAGCAGGCACGGATGCATGGACGCATAACCTCACTGATGGCATTAAACGGACAGACCTGTTTACAGCGTCCGCACTCAATGCACAATTCCTGATTGATGTATGATCGGTGATTGACAATCGTAATGGCGTTTCTCGGACAGACCTCTTTACATTTATGTCCCAGACAGCCGCGGCAGGCTTCTGTTACAACAAAACGGTCAATCGGACATTCGTCACACGCAGAATCCAGCACGTTTATGATTCGATCATCTTTAGAGGGTTCCAATACCAGCCGCACCCTGTCCTCAATAATATGACGTTCCTTATAGATGCAGCAGCGAAATGTTGCCTTTGGTCCCGGAATGATCGCTTCAGCGATATCCCGCAGAGAATCCATGTTATGCTCCAGTTTTCCCTGGAAAAAGCGGGTTGCGACTTCCTTATTCACCAGATACTTAATGTATTGTACATTAC
>CAMQRG010000240.1 GCA_947036475.1 uncultured Clostridia bacterium | reverse complement strand
ACGTAAGGAGTCGTCGGCAGCGTCAGATGTGTATAAGAGACAGGATATAAATAGTTTCGTGATAAAGACTTTGATGAGGAAGAGTATGCTCTTTCCCTTTTCCACAGAGAGCCGGCGGGTGGTGGAAGCCGGTAAAAGAGGGGAGCGGAACTGGCCTCGGAGTTTTGCGTTGAACGCGGCGGTTTTCCGCTGTCAGTAATTCGCAACGGCACCCCCGTTACAGGTTTTGAGTCTGCCCCAAAAAGGTGGTAAACTAGAGTGGTACCGCGGAGTTGAACCTTCGCCTCTAAACGAGGCGGAGGTTTTTTATTCGGTACAAAATACCAGAGTGAGGGGCCGCAGGCCAAAAAAATTTAAGGAGGAGTATGAAATGGAAAACCGTTATGATTTTATTAACATTGAGAAGAAATGGCGGGCTGAATGGGAAAAAAATCCCATCAATCAGGAGGATGACAAAAAGCTGAAGTTTTATTGCCTGGATATGTTCCCGTATCCTTCCGGTACAGGCCTGCATGTCGGGCATTGGAGAGGTTATGTGCTGAGCGATGTTGTCAGCCGCTATAAAGTGCTTCAGGGATATCAGGTACTGCATCCTATGGGCTGGGACGCGTTTGGCCTTCCTGCGGAAAATTTCGCAATCCAGCACAATATTCATCCCCGTATTTCTACGGCAGATAATATCGCCAATGTAAAACGCCAGCTTCATGAAATCAGTGCAATTTATGACTGGGACAAAGAGGTTGACACCACAGATCCCGCTTACTACAAATGGACGCAGTGGATTTTTGTACAGATGTTCAAAATGGGGCTTGCATATGAAAAGGAAATGCCTCTGAACTGGTGCCCGAGCTGCAAATGCGTTCTTGCAAATGAGGAAGCAGCAGGCGGTACATGCGAACGTTGCGGCTCTGTTGTCACAAAGAAAAACCTGCGCCAGTGGATGCTGAAAATTACGGCATATGCAGACAGACTGCTGGAGGATTTGAATAAACTGGATTGGTCGCCGAAGGTTAAGAAAATGCAGGCGGACTGGATCGGTAAGAGCTACGGCGCGGAAATTGATTTCAAAGTCGTAGGTATGGATAAAGCAATTACGGTATATACAACAAGACCTGATACATTGTACGGCTGTTCCGCAATGGTGCTTGCGCCAGAATACGCGGAATTGGCAGAGCTGACAACGGCTGACCGTAAAGAAGCTGTAGAGAAATATTGCTTTGAAGCGTCTACAAAGTCCTCTGTTGACAGAATGACAAACAAAGAAAAAACAGGTGAGTTTATTGGTTCCTACTGTGTAAATCCTGTAACAAAGGAAGAAATCCCTATCTGGGTAGCGGATTACGCACTGGCGGATTACGGTACAGGTGCAGTCATGATTGTTGCGGCGCATGATGAACGTGACTTTGATTTTGCATCGAAATTCAACCTTCCGATTGTTCCTGTTATCGCACCTAAGGACGGCAGTCTGGAAGTTCCCTTGAAAGAGGCATATACCGGTGATGGTATTGTAATCAATTCCGGCAGTTGGAATGGTATGACTGTTGCAGAGGCAAAGAAAAAAGTGCCCGAAATGATGGAAAAAGAAGGCTGGGGCAGAAAGAAAGTTAATTTCAAACTGCGCGACTGGGTATTCTCCAGACAGAGATACTGGGGTGAGCCATTGCCGATTATCCATTGCGAACATTGCGGTGCAGTTCCCGTACCGGAGGAGCAGCTGCCTGTGCTTCTGCCAGATGTAGAATCCTATAAACCTACGGATACGGGTGAATCTCCGCTGGCACAGATTGATGAATGGGTCAACACGACCTGTCCTGTCTGCGGAAAGCCCGCGAAACGTGAAACAAACACCATGCCTCAGTGGGCAGGTTCCAGCTGGTATTTCCTTCGTTATGTGGATAACCACAATGACAAGGAGCTTGCAAGCATGGACGCGCTGAAAAAATGGGCACCGGTTGATTTGTATGTTGGCGGCATTGAGCATGCAGTTCTGCATCTGTTGTATGCGCGGTTCTATACGAAGGTGCTGTATGATTGTGGTGCAGTTCCTTTTGACGAGCCGTTCCAAAAACTGTTCAATCAGGGTATGATTACGAAGAACGGCAGCAAGATGAGTAAATCCCTTGGCAACGTTGTTTCTCCAGATGACCTTGTGCAGAAATATGGCTGTGACTCTCTGCGTATGTATGAGCTGTTTGTTGGTCCGCCCGAATTGGACTGCGACTGGGATGACAGCGGTATTGATGGCGTGTACCGTTTCCTTAACCGTGTATGGAAACTGATGTTCAATTATAAAGACAAAGCAAAAGCAGCAACAGCTGAAGAAGAATTCCTGCGCAACAAGTTGATTTATGATATTACAAGCCGCCTGGAGGCTCTGACTATGAATACTGTTGTCAGCGGCTTTATGGAATATACGAATAAACTGGTTGCCATTGCGAAAGCCAAAGGAGGGCTTTCTCGGGAAACAATGGAAACGCTGGTTATTCTGCTTGCTCCGTTTGCACCGCATATTGCGGAAGAACTCTGGCGGGAGTTGGGGCATGATTCCTCTGTATTTTTCGCAAGCTGGCCAAAAGCTGACGAAAGCAAAATGGTACAGGATGAAGTGGAAATTGCGCTTCAAATTGGCGGTAAGCTGAGAGGCACAATGGTAATTGCGAAAGACGCATCAAAGGACGATGCTCTGGCGAAAGCAAAAGAAGCTCTTGCCACCCGTCTTGAGGGTAAAACTGTTATGAAAGAAATTTATGTTCCCGGTAAAATCGTGAACCTGATTGTAAAATAAATAAAAGATATTGCGGGAAAGCCTGCACATAGCAGCGCTTTCCTGTTTTATCGTTTTGGCAAAGGGGCGTCTGCATTGATTGAAACCATTTGGATGGATACGACAGGCTTGGAAAATCCGGAATTTCTGGAAAAAGCAGTACCGTTTTTTGCCTGTCTCTTATACACATCTGACGCTGCC
>CAMQRG010000239.1 GCA_947036475.1 uncultured Clostridia bacterium | reverse complement strand
AGCGGGGCGAAGGCGGTGCAAAGACAAAGGCGGGGAATAATATTGCGGCGTTAGAACTGCTCAGGCGGCTGGAAACCGAAGGGAGGAACGCCGCACCGGAAGAACAGGAAATTTTGTCGCGCTATATCGGCTGGGGCGGTATCCCTCAGATATTTGATGCACATTACGCAGACTGGGCGGCAGAATACCAAAAGTTAAAAGAACTTTTGACAGACGCAGAATACGCAAAAGCGCGGGAGTCCGCACTGACTGCCTTTTATACGTCACCCATTGTCTGCCGCAGTATTTACAGGGCATTAGACAACATGGGCTTTCGGACAGGGAATATTCTGGAGCCGTCTATGGGTGCAGGAAATTTTTTCGGCACACTTCCGGAAAGCATGAAAGACAGCCGCCTTTACGGTGTGGAACTGGACAGCGTGACAGGGCGTATTGCACAAAAGCTATACCCCAATGCGGACATAAAGGTCTGCGGCTTTGAAGAAGCAGGCTTTCCCGACAGTTTTTTTGATGTGGCAGTCGGGAACGTCCCTTTTGGCAATTTCAGCGTTGATGATGAACGCTACAACAAGTATAACTTCCGTATCCATGACTACTTTTTCGCCAAAACGCTGGATAAAGTGCGGGCTGGCGGCATTGTGGCATTTGTGACTTCAAAAGGGACGATGGATAAAAAAGACCCGTCTGTCAGGAAATACATTGCGGAGCGCGCGGAACTTTTGGGGGCGGTCCGTCTGCCAATGACCGCTTTTTTCGCCAATGCCAATACAAAAGTCACCACCGATATATTATTTTTCCAAAGGCGCGAGCGGCAGACTGCGGGCGCATTGCCGGAATGGGTGGAACTTGGGGAAACTGCTGACGGAGTGCCTGTGAACCGATATTTTGCGGAACACCCTGAAATGATTTTAGGGCGTATGACGTTTAATAAATCCATGTACGGGAATGAGATGGAAACTGCCTGTGAGCCGTTTGAGGACAAGCCGCTGGAAGGACTGCTGGAAACTGCCATTGGAAATATCAAAGGCACAATACCGGAACCGGAAATATTCCACGATATGGACGAAACAGAAGAAATAAAGATACTGCCTGCCCACCCTGATGTGCGGAATTTCAGCTACACAATCGTGGAGAATGAGATTTATTTTCGGGAAAACAGCGTCATGCATAGTATTGTGGTGAGCGAAACGGCGGAACAGCGTATCAGGGGAATGATTGGACTGCGGGACTGTGTGCGGGAACTGATTGCGGCGCAGCTTGAAAACTGCACTGACAATGCCCTGTACGCAGCCCAGCAAAAATTAAATACGCTTTATGACAGGTATACGGCGAAATACGGACTGCTGAACAGCAGAGGCAACAGTCTGGCGTTTTCAGACGACTGCGGCTATCCCCTGCTCTGCGCGTTGGAAGTGCTGAACGAGGACGGGACGCTGAAAAAGAAAGCTGATATTTTTACCAGACGCACCATTAAGCCGTATATCCAGGTGGAAAAAGTGGATACGGCACAGGAGGCACTGGCTGTCAGCCTGGGGGAGCGCGCCTGTGTTGACCTTGCGTTTATGTCGGGGCTTTTGGGCGGCAGGCCGAAGGAGGACATTTTACATGAATTGCAGGGACAGATTTTTGAGAACCCTGTGTCGGGCGCATGGGAAACCGCTGACGCATATCTTTCCGGCAATGTGAAGAAAAAGCTGGAAACGGCATTGTACTATGCCGAAAAGGAGCCGGAACGATATGCAGCAAACGTAGAGCATCTGCGGACAGCGCAGCCGAAAGAACTGACAGCGGGCGAAATATCGGTCAATCTGGGCGCGACATGGATTCCTTTGGACGTTGTAAACGAGTTTATGTATGAAACCTTCCAAACACCGGAACATATTCGGAGAACTGTAAAGGTGTCTTACTCTGATGTTACCGGAAGATGGAATGTCAGCGGCAAACGGCACGATTACCAGTCGAATGTATTAGCAAATGTAACTTATGGGACGGAGCGCGTCAACGGTTATGAACTTTTGCAAATGAGCCTGAATTTACAAGATGTACGGATATTTGATGTTAAGACTGTAGATGGCAGCGAAAGGACAGTGCTGAACGGAAAAGCGACTACACTTGCCCAGCAGAAACAGCAGGCGTTGAGGGACGCTTTCAGAAGCTGGATATTCAGGAAACCGGAACGGCGGGAACGCATTGTGAAGATATATAACGAGCGTTTCAACAATATCGTTCCCCGCCAGTATAACGGGGACACGATACGTTTCCATGGCATGAATCCGGAAATATCCCTCCGCCCGCACCAGAGGAACGCAGTAGCGCGTATCATTTACGGCGGGAACACGCTTTTAGCGCATTGCGTAGGCGCGGGCAAGACGTTTGAAATGGCAGCGGCGGCAATGGAACTCAGAGCTTTAGGCTTATGCAATAAGGCAATGTTTGTTGTGCCGAACCATTTGACGGAGCAATGGGCGGCGGAGTTTTTGCAGCTTTACCCTGCCGCAAATGTCCTTGTGGCAACAAGGAAGGACTTTGAAGCGTCAAGGCGGAAACGCTTTTGCGGGCGTATTGCCACAGGGGAATATGACGCTGTTATCATCGGACACAGCCAGTTTGAGAAAATCCCCATTTCCAAAGAACGTCAGGCGGCTTTTATTGAAAACCAGATTGCCGAAATCCTCGAAGGGATTGAAGCCCTGAAGTACGAAAACGGCGAGAACTTTCTCATAAAACAGATGGAAGGGACACGCAAAAAGCTGAAAGACAAGCTGAAAAAAATTAAGGACGAAACACGAAAGGATAATGTCATAAATTTTGAGGAACTGGGCATTGACAGGATTTTTGTAGATGAAGCACATTACTACAAAAATCGTGCGAAACGTTGCGCTACAAGTCGTTGCTGACAACAACGGCGAAAAGTGCCATGTGGTTGCACTTGTAAATCAAGAAAAGACCATAGAGAACTCAAATCTCGA
>CAMQRG010000238.1 GCA_947036475.1 uncultured Clostridia bacterium | reverse complement strand
GCCATGCCAAGACCGGAGCCTTCTGTCTTATGTACGCGCTTTGTATCCTCGCGGACAAAGGACTCGAAAATGCGTTTCTGGAAATCCTCGGACATGCCAATGCCGGTATCCTTTACATAAATATGTATACGCACATAATCCTCACCAACGGGGGAGGGTTCTTCGTGCATGGAGAGCGAGATGGAACCGCCTTCCGGTGTGAATTTTATTGCGTTTGACAAAAAGTTCAGCAGAACCTGATTGATACGCACACTGTCACAGAATACGTTTTCGGTTTCGATATCATGAATGAAAACGTCAAACTGCTGATTCTTTGTTTTGACCTGTGGCTGGACGATGTTTACAACGCTGTCCATCACTTCACGCAGAGATACCTGGTCCATGGTAAGTACCAGTTTTCCGCTTTCGATTTTTGACATATCCAGAACGTCGTTAATCAGGCCAAGCAGATGCTTGCTGGAAAGCGTGATTTTCCGCAGACAGTTCTGCACCTGCTGTGTATTGCCGATGTTCGCGGTGGCAATTGCTGTCATGCCGACGATGGCGTTCATAGGCGTACGGATGTCGTGGCTCATGTTGGAGAGGAATTCGCTCTTTGCCTTGTTTGCATGGATAGCGTCAAGACGGGCGTTTTCCAAAGCCTGTAACTGATTGCGCGTGTTCCGGTAATACAGCACGAATATGCAGAGCAGTGCAAGGAACGTGATGCCGCTCCCAAGAAGCAGTATGTTGCTGCGTTCGCTGTTCAGCTCGTTCAGTGTTTCATCCAGTGCGCCGTATGGCATGATGGTAACAAGATACCATTCCGAGTAAGGCAGACGTGTGCAGTGCAGATGCCGGCGTTCGCCTTCATCAATGAATATGGCAGAATAGTTTTCGTTTTTATCCATCGCGGCCTGAAGCTCGGCGGCATACTGCTCCGGCTTTTTGCCGTTATACTCTTCGTAGGTTTCCAGCATTCGGCTGAAGTAGTCACTATTGGTTACCATTGCGTTTTTGATGATGAAAGTACCATCGCGCCGAATGATATGGGAATACGTCAGGGAATCCGTAATATCCAGAGATAGCAGCGTATCAATATAATCCACAGGAACGCCTGCGACGATCGCCATACTGCGTTTTCCGTTTTCCATAGGGTAGGTGGCGGCGATGCCAAGCATGGAGATGACCTTTCCGGATTCGGTTTCACCGACCGCTATTTTCTTTTCTTTATTCCGCATGGATTCCACGAACGGATCAGGGTCTGCCAGATGGATATAATCGCCGTAAATCATCTCGATATTACCGCTTCCGTCCATCAGCGCGAGGTATTCAAAATCGCGGATTTTGCCTTCGTATGTAAGTTCGTCAATCATTGCTTCATTATAAGTGAAGGTTGCGGGCGGATTGTTCTGAAGAATGCTTTCCAGCTGATCAAGCTGCTGGGATATTGTGGTTTCAAAATGCAGGGAGGTCTTTTCATTCATTCCGGACATATAGATTTCGCCAATTTTATTGATTGCGTCTTCATTTTTTTCGCCGATTGTATTGGCAAAGATGAAAAGCACGCCGATGCAGATGGCAATCAGGGTAACAAAGCTGACCAGAAGGAAACTGGTCGTTTTCTTTGTATCGTTTTGAATTATCGTGGTTGTTTTCTCTGTTTCAATCACTGCTGATTCCCCTTCCGACAAAATTTTTGGAAATAAATTTGACAATATTTAAGCACGCCGTGCAAAACTTGCAGGCGTAATTCGCTGGTTTACTTATTGTAGGCTATTATACCATCTTTGGACAAGAGATTCAATGATAATTTTCCACTTGTACACACGAAAGGAGAGCGGGGTGGAATTGTCGTAATTACAGAAGATGTATGCAGTACATGGACAGGAACAAAAGGAAAAGAAGTCCGGAACGCCCTGCAGGGTGCGAATGTTTATGGGAAATTTCACCAATACGGATATTTTGAACGGAAAACGCGGTGAATTTTCCGCAGAAAAAAATGCACCTGTGAATACCGGATTTAGATGGTTCCACAGAAGAAAGGCGGAAAAACAAGGCTTTTTTTGTGAGGTTTCCACAATGACAGCCATCTGCGGTTCCGATGCAGGGCGTTTTGAAAAGCAGTTTTTGTTTACCAGTCGATAACCTCATCTACAATCAGCCGCTGTTCTGTACTGGTCTTGCGGAGGTAGATACGGGTGGTTTCGATGTTTTCATGCCCCATAAGGTCCGCAAGAAACGCGATGTCGTTGCAGCGGTCGAGAAAACTTTTCGCGAAGCGGTGCCGGAAGGAATGGGGATAAATTACCAGAGGGTCTATGCCGTAGCGCAGCCCCAGCTTTTTCAGCTGGCTGGAGATGCCGCGGGAGGTAATGCGCTCCCCGTACTTATTAAAGAAAACAAAACTGCTGTCCTGTTCCTTGTTCCCGAGCCAGGAAAGCGCTTCATCCCGCAGATTTTTGGGAATGTAGATGCGGCGCAGTTTTCCGCCTTTGGAATACATGTCGATATGCCCCGCGCGGATATGCTCGACCTTGAGCTGTAACAATTCACTGATACGCGCACCCGTAGCCGCGAGGAAACGCACGACAAAATACCAGAACATTTCCCCGTCATCTTTCAGGCAGGCCTTGAAATAGTTATAATCCTCCTCGCTGATGACATTTTCCAGATAGGGCTTTTGCTGGACGCGTACAAGCGGGAGTTTCCATGCGGGCTTTCCGATGCTTTCCAGGTAGCAGTTGACCGCGCGCAGGCGCAGGTTTACAGTCCGCGGCTTATAATTTTCAATCAGCCAGGTTTTGTAGTTCTGAAGGTTTTTCTTTGTAACCTTTTCAAACTCCCGATTGAACTGCGTCAGCGCGAACAGATAGGAACGGATGGTGTTGGGAGAGAGATCAATGTCCCTCAAATACATTTCAAATGCTCTCATCATAGTGAAAGACCTCCTTTCACCATGATTATACTAGGCCTGTCTCTTATACACATCTGACGCTGCCGACGACTCCTTACGTGT
>CAMQRG010000237.1 GCA_947036475.1 uncultured Clostridia bacterium | reverse complement strand
ACACGTAAGGAGTCGTCGGCAGCGTCAGATGTGTATAAGAGACAGATATGGTATACCGTATACCATCTAAATTAAGAGCCTGTTCATAAATAAAATACGTTCAGATTGCGCAGCCAGATTTTTCGGCAGGCAAGGAGCTTTTTTGCAGGCGTACCGAGTGGTACGGCAAGGAAAAGCGACAAAGACTGCCGGAAAAGATGAAGCAAGATGCGCGCAGATAATTTATGGATAGGCTCTAAGTCCCCGCGCACAGGCTTGCCTGTGTGTGCAGAACCAGGTCAAGGAGTGGAACTCCTTGCGGGGTTTGGGGCAGAGCCCCAAGGTTTTTCTTTTCTTTATTTATTCTTGTCCAGCATCATTGCGCGAACCTTCAAAGGCAGACCAAACAGGTTGATGAACCCGTCAGCATCTTTGTGGTTATAAAGCTCGCCGGTCGTGAAGCTGGCGATAGATTCATTATACAGGCTGTAAGGCGATGTTGCACCGGCAGGCATGATATTGCCCTTGTAAAGTTTCAGCTTTACTGTACCCGTTACTGTTTCATTCACCTTATCGAAATATTCGCTCAGCGCTTCGCGCAGAGGTGTGAACCATTCGCCGCTATATACCAGTTCTGTAAACTTGTTGCTTGCGATTTCATTGAACGCCTGCGTCTTTTTATCTGTGCACAGATATTCCAGTTCGCGGTGCGCATAATACAGGATTGTGCCGCCGGGTGTTTCGTATACGCCGCGGGATTTCATACCGACAACGCGGTTTTCGCAGATGTCCGCAATACCTACGCCGTTTTTGCCGCCGATTTCATTCAGCTTTTTCAGCATCTCAACGGGGCCCAGCTTTTCGCCATTAACTGCCACAGGCACGCCTGCCTCAAAATCCAGTGTCACATATTCGGGTGTATCCGGTGCGTCCTCCGGAGAAACGCCAAGCTGAAGCAGGTGCTTATAGTTCGGCTCGTTTGCAGGGTCCTCCAGTTCCAGACCTTCGTGGCTCAGGTGCCAGATATTGCGGTCGCGGCTGTAAGAATTGTCATGCCCCGCTTCAAACGGAATCCCATGCGCTTCCAGATATGCCAGTTCTGCTTCGCGGCTGTCCATGCCCCATGTATCCAGACGCCAGGGTGCGATAATATTCAGTTCAGGCGCCAGCGCTTTAATTGTCAGTTCAAAACGTACCTGGTCATTGCCTTTGCCCGTTGCGCCATGGCAGATTGCTGTCGCGCCTTCTTTTTTGGCAATCTCCACCAGCTTTTTCGCAATGATGGGGCGCGCCATAGATGTACCGAGAAGATATTTGCCTTCATAAACTGCATTTGCTTTAATGCAGGGGTAAATTGCATCGGTGATAAATTCTTCTGTGAGGTCAGCAATGTAGAGCTTGCTTGCGCCTGTTTTCAGGGCTTTTTCCTCAAGTCCGTCTGTTTCCTTGCCCTGCCCGACATCGCCGCAGACAGCAATTACTTCGCAGTCATAATGCTCTTTCAGCCAGGGAATGATAACTGATGTATCCAAGCCGCCGGAATATGCCAGTACAATTTTCTGTTTCATTTTCATATCCTCCTTATTACTATGCCCGCTGCGGGGCTGTTTACTTTCCACTGATACATGGATTATACAAAAGGGTGAGGAAAAATGCAATAGGGAATGATAAAAACACGCTGATTTGTCTATATCAGTCAAAAACAGATACGTATTTCATTCTTTTTTGTTGATTATTCTGCTGTTTTATACAGAATGCTATGTATAATTATGCACAACCCTATGCATACACGAATAGAAGCAGTAAAACGGCAGGAATCCTCTGAGGCTCCCGCCGTTCTTCATTATATTCTGTTTTTTTATTTTGCCAGTTCCCCGACTGTCACAAATTCAATTCCTGCCTTTTCCAGTTCCGGTATCACTGCGGCAATCGCCTCGGCGGTTGTTTTGCCGCCTTCCGGTCCGACATGCCCAATCGCGACTGCACTTCCTTTCTTCCCTGCAATCTCCGCCGCTTTTCGCAGATTCGCCTTTACCTGCTCCACATCTTTTGTACTGTCCAGAAACACATCACGCCCCAATATGCAGACGCCGTTTGCCTTCGCAACGCTTTCTCCGCAGCTGTCTGCTGTTGTCATGCTGTCCACAAAAAAGCAGCCCTTTTCCCCAAGCACGTCCATCACTGCCGAGAGGCAGCGTTCATCTTCCATAATCGCCGAACCCATGTGGTTGTTCAGTCCAACTGCATCTGGCAGTATTGCAAACGCCTCTGCTGTTGCAGCCCGTATTTCCTCCTCTGTCATCTCCCTGAAAACACCTTTTTTTCCGACCCATTCCCGCTTTCCTGTCAGCGATTCCATCGGCATATGTATCAATATTTCCTTTCCTGCCTGACGTATGCGCGCTGCATCTTCCTCCGTACAGTCCGAAAAGGGCATCACTGCCGCCGTAAACGCAACCGGTAAACTGAGCATTTCCTCTGTCCCTTCCCCATGGTAGCCAAAATCGTCAATCAGTATGGCAAGACGGGGATGTTCGTCTGCCGATGCCGCTATGGCGTCCTGTTTTGCGGCAAGCCGCCCGCCGCAGAAACAGAACCCGAACAGCAGGGCATACAGCACTCCGTTTTTCCAATTTGCTTTCATTTTCGTCCCTCCAAAAATCCGCTTACCACATACATATCCATACCCGCCAATCCTTAGAACTTTTTCCTTCCCTTCCGGCATATGGGCAGGTTTTGGCAGAAACAGCATCTCTCTTTTTCGCCGCAGACGGAAATTTCCAACCGCCCAGCCCGAAATCCCCCTGCCGCCGGACTGCCATTTGACGGTGTATTTGCAGAAAAAACGCTGATTTTCCGCAATTTTTTTTGTTTTTCTTCTCCATTGATTCTCTGTCCGCTCTCGGCATTTTGCCGAAATTTCCTGTTTCCGGAAAAAATGCCGCGCGTGAAGGTTTTCACACTGCCGAAAATATGGTATAGTGTATTTGTCATACAAAGGATATGAAACTGTCTCTTATACACATCTCCGAGCCCACGAGACGC
>CAMQRG010000236.1 GCA_947036475.1 uncultured Clostridia bacterium | reverse complement strand
GTAATGCCCCTGATAGCGATATACTATGCATTCCACAATAGAAGGCCCATTACCGGCTCTTGCGTAATCAACTGCTTCTTTTACAGCTTCATATACTTCTCTGGCATCTGTACCATCAACTGTTTTTCCCGGAATATTATATGCCTTCGCGCGGACAGAGAGATTTTCCGTATTGATTACGTTATGTATATTTGTAGATACACCATAGCTGTTGTTTTCTATGAAAAAGACTACTGGCAGTTTCCATGCTGCCGCCATATTGATTGCCTCATGGAATGTACCCTGATTTGATGCGCTGTCGCCAAAAATACAAAGCGTAACATGTTCGTCGCCTTTGATTTTAGATGCCAGTGCGGAACCTGTCGCAATGGGGATACCCGCGCCTACAATGCCGTTCGCACCAAGACTATGCAAACCGTCTACATCAGCAATGTGCATGGAACCGCCTTTGCCCTTGCAGTACCCTGTTTTCTTGCCAAACAGTTCCGCAAGCATTTTCTTTGTATCGCCGCCCTTTGCCACACAATGGCCATGGCCCCTGTGGGTGGAAGTCATATAGTCGCCTTCCTCTAACGCTGCAATCGCACCCGCTGCAGACGCCTCCTGTCCGATGCACAGGTGGATATTTCCAGCCAGCATGCCCTTTGTGAAACAGTCTGCCGCTTTTGATTCAAACGCCCGAATCCGTACCATTGTGTTGTAAAAATTTTTCAGCATTTCTTTTGAATATTGATTAGAAGCCATTTTTTTCACACCTTTCCTGAAAATAATACAATTGTTGAAGTAAATATAATTGCGTAAACCTTGATCAAGGTTTCAATATCACTTTTCCGCACTGCCCCTTTTCCATCAGGTCGAGCCCTTTTTCATATTCTTCCAGAGGGAGAATATGTGTGATAACCGGACTGATATCCAGACCAGCTGCAAACAGGCCCTTCATTCTTTCCCATGTTCTGGGAATTTCCCTTCCGGCAATCCCTTTCAGTGTCACGCCTTTTGTTATAAAATACTCATATGGCAGGTTCAGCGGGCCCTGTCCAACGCCGGCTGCTGAAATGCAGCCTTCCGGTTTCACATACTCCAAAGCTGCCGCTACCGCTCCAGCATTTCCGGAAAAATCCAATACTACATCTGCCCCAAGACCGCCGGATAATTCCCGCACTTTTTCCACAACATTTTCCTTCGCGGGATTGACAACTGAATCTGCCCCCATATCTAAAGCCATCTGCGCCCTTTTTTCGTTGATCTCTATCGCGATAATCTGCGCGGCTCCTAAAATCCTCGCAACAGCGACACCCATACACCCAATCGGTCCACAGCCACAGACCACAACCTTTTTTGCTGCAACGGGAAATTCCATTGCACAATGGACAGCTACCCCGAGCGGTTCCATCAATGCCAGCTGTTCGATTGGCATTTTCGGGTCACAGAGTACAGCCGCTTTTTCCGGAATACTGATATACTCAGCGAAACTGCCGTCACGAGTAACGCCTATCGTAAGTGTGTTGTAACAAACATTGTTATGTCCATTCAGGCAAAGGTCGCATGTACCGCATACCAAATGGGAATCAGAATTTACAATATCCCCCACCTTCACAGAAGTAACATTTTTTCCTGTTTTTACAACTTCGCCCACATATTCATGGCCCATAATGGTAGGTGGTTTGATCCGTTTCTGCGCGTATTCCGCCCAGTGTTTGATATGGACGTCCGTACCGCAGATAGCAGTTGCTTTTACTCGAATCAGAATATCAAAATCTCCTGTCTCGGGTACAGGACGTTCTGCCAGAACAATGCCGCCCTCCCCTGCCGTTTCCTTGATAACGCATTTCATCATTTCCATGCTCTCAGCCTCCTCACCGCCAGAAATAAAATTTAAAAGCAGATACCTGTCAAGCCTGTCCAAACATTCTCGGCAGGAACATTGAGATTGGTTCAACATACGTAATCAGAAGCAGAGAAACTATGCCGGCCGCCAAAAACGGAAGGATTTTTCTGCAAAGCTCCGCTACGCTTACATCGCCGCTCTTACAAGCCACATACAGGTTAACACCTACCGGCGGCGTTACCAGACCAATCGCCATATTGACTGTCAGAAAAACGCCGGCATGCACTAAATCCACTCCCAGGCTGACCAGCAGAGGCGTAACGATTGGCAGCAAAATGTAGAAAGAAGAATTTGCGTCCAAAAAACAGCCGGAAATCAGGAAAATCAGGTTTATGATAATCAGAATAACAATCTTATTTTCGCTGATAGAAAGAATTGCCGCAGATAAATCAGCCGCTACGCCGGAAGTTGTCATAATCCACGCATATACTGCCGCCATTGCGATAATAAACATAATGGTTGCCGAAGAAATCGCTGCGTCCACAAATACTTTATAAAGTTCTTTTATGCGTATCTCCCTGTAAATAAAGATACCCACAAATAAACCATAAATAACGGCTACGCCAGCCGCTTCTGTCGGTGTAAAAATACCGCCGTAAATACCGCCCAGAATAATAACCGGCATCATAAGCGCCCAAAATGCGTCTTTGAAGGCCAGCCATCTTTCCTTTGCAGAAGCCTTCGGCAGCATGTGTACATCTACCCCTCTGGAAGAAATCATTGCCGCTATCAAATAGGATACGCCAACCAAAATGCCCGGAATAATTCCCGCACTGAACAGTGCGCCTACGGAGGCCCCTGTGCAGGACGCGTATACAACAAATGCAATGGAAGGCGGTATAATAATACCGATTGCCCCTGACGCACTCAGAAGCGCAGTAGATGTGCCTTTGTCATATCCCTGATTTGCCATTGCCGGAATCAAAATGCCGCCAAGAGCCGCAACCGTAGCTGGGCCAGACCCTGAAATTGCCGCAAAAAAACAGCACACAATAACTGTTACAGCAAGCATTCCGCTTTTCCTGTGCCCTACACATGTACGTGCAAAATTTACCAGCCTTTGAGAAATACCCGCATATTCCATAATCGAACCAGCCAGCACGAAAAACGGTATCGCCAGCAATGCGAATTTACCGATTGATGCATATAC
>CAMQRG010000235.1 GCA_947036475.1 uncultured Clostridia bacterium | reverse complement strand
CTACACGTAAGGAGTCGTCGGCAGCGTCAGATGTGTATAAGAGACAGTTCCCGTAGCAGGCGGGCACACCCAGCATATCCACTGTCGCAGGCTCAAAATTCCCCTGATACTGTAAATTATGAATGGTGAAAATCGACTTGATTTTGGAATAGCTCACCATTTTACTGTAAATTTCCTTCAGATACATGCAGACAGGACCCGTCTGCCAGTCATTACAGTGGATGATATCGGGATAAAAGTCCAGCATCGCCAGCATATCCAGCACAGCCTTGCAGTAAAACCCAAAGCGTTCGTTATCATCGCCATGACCGTACATGCCACCGCGCCCAAAATAATTGTTGTTTTCAATAAAGTAGATGGGCACGTCCCCTTTTTTCACCAGAATCTTTGCCGTCTGTACCCGCCATTGCAGGTGGACGTCAAACTCTCCCAAAAACTCCACGCCGTACATCGCTTCATTCTTGATAGACAAATATCTGGGAATCACAACGCGTACGTCTACTCCTTTTGCCCGCAGCGCCTTTGGCAAGGAACCGATGACATCGCCTAATCCGCCACTTTTAATGAACGGCGCAGCCTCCGACGCAACTAACAGCACCTTTAAGTTATTCTGCATCTTTTCTCACCTCTTTATCATTAATCATACTATGAAATCCAGCGTTCATCAAGTAAATTTCGTTTATCTGACAAAATTTTTTCCTGAAACTTTCCACTTTCGCCGTCTGCATAAACCGGATTTTTGAAATACTGCACAATCTGCCGGAAATTTTTTATCCGTCCGTTTTGTTTGTCCTCTTTTCTGTTCCACCCTTTATATTCTTCCCCTGAAATGGTATACTAAAAATGAAATACAGAGCTTTTTCCAAAATATATTTTCTGCGGAAAGGGCAGGGGGACGCGCTCCCCGCAACTTAAAAGAAAAGAGGTTGATTCATTTGCAGAATAAAATACCTGATCGGAAAACCTCCGACCCTCGCTTTCACTGGCATATCGAGGATTATTACGCCAGTGACGAATTATGGGAAAGCACATTTTCCGCTTTAGAGCAGGAACTCCCCGGCATCTCTGCATTTTCGGGACGCCTTTCAGAATCCGGTGCAGTACTCCTCGCCTGTCTGGAAAAGAATCTGGAACTTTCCCTCACACTTGACCAGCTTTATACCTACGCTAACATGCGTCTGCACGAGGACAGCGCAAACGCTTTTTATCAGGCAATGGCTGCCCGCGCGGAACGCCTGCTGGTGCAGTATTCCGCGGCTTCGTCCTTCCTTACGCCCGAAATTACGGCGATTCCCGAGGAAACGCTCGCGTCCTTCCGCGCCGAAAATCCTGATGGATTTGCTGTTTACGCGCATTACTTTCATTCTATCCTCCGGCAGAAAGCACATACGCTTTCCCCTTCTGAGGAAAACCTGCTTGCACAGGCGGCAGAACTGGGCGGCGCGCCCCAGCAGATTTTTGCCATGCTGAATGATGCGGATATTCGTTTCCCCGCTGTAAAAAATTCCAACGGGGAGGAAATGGAACTGACAAAAGGACGGTATATCACATTTTTGGAAAGCCCTGACCGTACACTGCGCCGGAACGCCTTCCAGTCCCTGTATTCCGTTTACCTGGGGCAGAAAAACACCATTGCAGCGTCTTATTCCTCCTCGGTCAAAAGCGATGCATTTTTTGCCCGCGCGCGGAAATACGGCTCGTCTATGGAAATGGCACTTTCGGACGATAATATTCCACTTTCCGTATACAACAGCCTGATTGAAACGGTACACCAGAGTCTGCCCCTGCTCCATCGTTATGTTTCCCTTCGGAAAAAGCAGCTGGGCGTGGACGAACTGCATATGTACGACCTGTACGTGCCGCTCGTGCCAGAGGCAGATGTGAAAATTCCATATGACGAGGCTAAACAGACCGTTAAAAAAGCCCTTGCCGTCATGGGTGAAGATTACAGCAGAGCACTGGCACATGGGCTGGAAAGCGGCTGGATTGACGTATACGAAAATAAAGGCAAGCGCGGCGGGGCGTATTCCTGGGGCAGCTATGGCGTACACCCTTTTGTACTGCTCAACCATAACGATACCATCAACAGCATGTTCACCCTCGCGCACGAAATGGGGCACGCCCTGCACAGCTGGTTTACATGGCAGAAACAGCCCTACCTTTACAGCGGGCATAAAATTTTTGTGGCGGAGGTTGCCTCCACCTGCAACGAAGCGCTTCTGATGGAATATCTTTTGCAGCATACCGAAAATACCACGACACGCAAGTACCTCATCAACTATTTTCTGGAGCAGTTCCGCGGGACACTGTTCCGGCAGACCATGTTCGCGGAATTTGAGAAGATTACACATGAAATGGTGGAGCGTGGTGAGCCTCTGACATGGGAAGGCATGAACCACATTTATCATGAACTGAATGTGAAATATTTTGGTGAGGATATTGTCATTGACGAGGAAATTGACATTGAATGGGCAAGGATACCGCATTTTTATAATGCGTTTTATGTCTATCAATATGCTACAGGCTACAGCGCCGCAATCGCACTTTCCCGGAAAATACTGGACGAAGGCCAGCCTGCCATTGACGCATATCTGGATTTCCTTTCCAAAGGCGACAGTGAATATTCCATTGACCTGCTGAATGGCGCAGGCGTGAACCTCTCCACTGCCGAACCAATTCAGAATGCCATGAAGGTTTTTGAAAGTCTTTTAGATGAATTTGAAACCCTGTAAGAACCTCGGCAAAAAAATATGCAGCCGTTTCCCTGTCAGATATGCCCATCAGGGGAAACGGCTGTTTTATCTGTATGCTTATTCCTGCTGTGCTGCACCAACGTTGACTGCATCGGATTTTTGCAAATAAAAACGCCTTTCCAGATGGAAAAGCGTGTTATCTTCTTTCATTATCCTATCTTTCTTTCAAAGAGAAGGGGTGTCCGCGGTCGTTCGGGGAAGGGACCGCGGACTGGAAGTAAAAGGGGGCGTCCTTTTTACTTCTCTTACAGTATATGCCAGAAATATGTACAATTTATGAATAGAAACTTAAGGGTCGCTTAAG
>CAMQRG010000234.1 GCA_947036475.1 uncultured Clostridia bacterium | reverse complement strand
TCGTCGGCAGCGTCAGATGTGTATAAGAGACAGCAGCAGACCAGGCATACAAGCTCGGCGTTTGGATACGCGACAGCATACAGGGCATTGGTACAGTAACATTCTACGACCCTGCTGACGGCAGCTTTGGTGCATTGGGACATGGCGTCTATGATGTGGATACCGGCGGGCTGATGGTCATACGTGAAGGCACGCTGACGGATACAGAGTTAACCGAAATCGTAAAAGGACAAAAAGGCGAACCGGGTGAACTGACTGGCATTGTCGAAATGGAAGAAAAACTCGGAAAAATCCGCAAAAATACAGACGTAGGTATATACGGCAGAGCGAATAGCGGTGTATTTTCCGGAAAAACGCTGCCTGTTGCCACTATGGACGAAATACAGGAAGGTAACGCTGTCATTCTTTCAGACCTGGAGGGAAACGGCGTGCAGGAATACAGCATTGAAATCAGCAGCATTGACAGAAGCGGCGATAAAAAGCATAAGGATATGACGATTCGCGTCACAGATTCCCGCCTTTTGGAAAAAACAGGCGGCATCGTACAGGGCATGAGCGGCTCCCCTATCCTGCAAAACGGCAAATTTGTCGGCGCGGTTACACATGTTTTCTCCAAAGACCCGACAAGAGGTTACGGCATTTTTATCGAAAACATGATGATGGAACTGTAAACGACTGAGCCTGTCCGAAAAGCGGTGTTTCGTCGCCAAAGGGCAAAAATACAGATTTTGCGGCGTTGAAGGAAGCGATTTGACATTATACTCTGCGGATATGGCAATAAAAACCGACAGGTTGTATAATGATTTTGACAGAAAACGGAAGGGAAGCCGGCTTTTCTTGTCAATATTTTTAGAACGGGGGAGTCATTATGAAGGAAAAAAGGAAAAACAGAGTCATTCTGGCAGACAGGGACGGATTTTACCTGCAGCGTCTGAAGCGGTGCCTTGAGCGCAGAGGAGAAATGACGGTCTTGGGTATGACCGACAGTGGACCTGAGTTATTGGAAATGGCAAAGGAAATCGAGCCTGATGTCGTGCTGATGGACGTCCTGCTGGGTGACAGAGACGGCTTTTGGGTACTGGAACGGCTGCGGAAAATGGATATCCACTGTGTTTGCGTGATGATTTCCGCAATAGACAGCGATAAACTCGTCCGCAAGGCAATCGCGCTCGGCGCGGATTACTATATGGCAAAGCCGATACAGGGTGAGCTGCTGCTTGAGCGGATACACCAGCTTCTGGACCAGGAAGAAAGCCGCTCTGCCGCTCCGGCGGAACCGGGAGAATTTCCCGTCAGCCCGATGGAAAACCCATTCCAGAATCTTGAAGCAGAAATTTCGGTACTTTTGAGCCGCATGGGCATGTCCGCCAGTATAAAGGGGTATCGTTTTATACGCGAGGCTGTGATGATGGCAGTTGAGGATTCTGATGTGTTAATGGGTATTACAAAAGGGCTGTATCCCGATATCGCGCGGGCATATAAAACGACAGCCAGCAAGGTGGAACGGGCAATACGCCATGCGATTGAAAGCGCATGGAAGAAAAACGGTCCGCAGGTATATTTTGAAATAGCCGGATACCTTCCGGCGGAAAAGCCAACAAACGGGCAGTTTATCGCGGCGCTTTCCGAATATTTCAGGATGAACCGCAAAGAACGCCCAAAGAAAATCAGCTGAAACGAAACAGAAAAGCGGCAGGGCCAGAATAGGCTTTGCCGCTTTTTTGCAGAATATTTCATCTTCCATAAAAGAAAAATCTGTTTTATCCCCAGCCCTGTTCTTTCTTAAATTCCAAGAGTGCCTCTCTCAAATCCTCACATGCCAAAAGGGAAAGCCGCTGGCGTTCTTCCCGCTCTCTTCCATAGGGACTGTTGTTTTCCGTTTCTGCTGCCCATCTTAAAAATTTTTCCGCCGCAATTGCCATTGCATGCTCCAGAAAACGCCTTGCCTCGCGCCCATTGCCAAAATTTTCGTCTTTGAGCCGTTCCTCAAAAAATGGCAGCATCAACTCCCGCCAGCCATCCTCCAGCCGGAAGGTTGCCTGACCCGCCAGTGCTTCAAAAATATCCAGCATTTCTTCTGCCGTATAGGGCGAAAATTGGACTGTAAATGTAATCCTGCTGGCGATACCGGGGTTTTCGCTCAGGAATTTTTTCATCTTATTATTTTTTTCGTTAATCTTCCCGCCGTATCCCGCGAATATAATCAGCTTGTCGTCGCTGTGGTCCTCTACCTCAATGCAAAGCTGTGCCAGAGCCTCCTGTGAAAAATTGTCCGTCCGCTCAGCTTCATTGTAATTCACAAGAGAATATGCCTCATCAATGATGATAATATCATTCCCCTCAAAAATCTGGTGGACACGTTCAGAAGTCTGCCCGACATATTTTGCCTTCAGCTGTGTCCCTGTAACATAGGCAATCCGGCTGCCGCCTATAATGCCCTCCTCCGTCATCATTTCCGCAAAAAAACGCGCTGCTGTTGTTTTTGCCGTTCCCGGCGGCCCAATAAACGCCAGAACTTTATGAATCGGCGGCGAAACAAGGCTGTATTCCTCCCGTTTCCGCGCAAACTGATACACAGCCGCCAGCTTGCAGAGTGTGCGTTTCATTTCCTCCTGTCCAATAACCTGCCTGCAAAGCCTCTGATATGCTTTCGTATCCTCCGGAACAATTACGCGGGAAACTGCCCGCCGCGGACGCTCTGTGTCATCAGACTGACGTGCAAGTGCGAATTTTCCATATTCGACGTATCCCCGTAAAAAATCATATTCATATGGCGTAAGCCGCCGCTCGTATTTATTCCCATGCTCCAACTCGCCCACGTCTGCAATCAGCTCCGCAAAGCGCAGACGGTCGCCGTTAAAGCGGAACATTCCTTCATCGTTGATGATGATATAATCAAAGCCCTGGTTTTTGAAAACCGCGTAAATCTTCCGCACTGCCGTTTCCGCATCAGCCTTTGAAAGTTTCGATACGAAAAGACCATTGTCATACGCTTTCTGTTCCATTTCCTGAAGCTGTTTTTCATTCAAAGCAATCACCTCTGCGCCTATTTTACAA
>CAMQRG010000233.1 GCA_947036475.1 uncultured Clostridia bacterium | reverse complement strand
ACAGGTCTTTTTGCAGCAGATGCTTGCCCAGCATGAACAGCAGTACGGCAACGACTGCAGTCGGGATAACAGAAAGTGTCAAACGGACCCAGAAAAATTCTTCGCCCCAGCGGAAAAATGGCAGGAGCACGCCGTAAACGATAGTATATAATGCGAACAGGAGAAGCAGTGTTCCGATAATATTTTTTCGTTCCTTCAGGCTGTTCAGCGGGTCTTCCCTGAGCATACGCACCGTTTTGCGGAAAAACCAGGTATCCTCTGCCTTTCTCTGTGCATCAGAGAGGCGGGCGGAATGGAATGTGTCAAAAAAGCAGTAGCACCAGATAACGGGTAGCAGAAAGCCGAGGAATTTCCAGCCGACTGTCAGCGTCAGCCCGGCCGTTGCTGTAAAAAGAGACATCAGCAAAGCACCTTTTTTCATCATGCCGAAGTACATATAGCCGCCGCCGGGCCAAAGGGCGCAGAGGAATGTCAGAATTTTCTTTTTTTTCAGCGTCATGTGAAAGGACGGTTCGTTATTTTTTGACAGGTTCACGTTTTTTCCTCCTCTAAGGTTCGATTATTTTTTTCGGGCAAAAATCCAGATAATCCGAAGAAACCAATATGTATTCCACACCGTTTCGGATTCCCTGAAATCCTGTTTCGTGACTTTCTTTTCCATGCAGATGTCCGTAAACTACCATTTTTACGGCATATTCCTCTAAAATTTCTGTAAAGGCGGAGGGTTCACACTTATCATTCATCGGCGGGAAATGGAACATCAGCAGTATTTTTTCCGCTCCGAAGGCTGCCGCCATATCCAGCGAGAGCCGCAGACGGATTTGTTCCCGTTCATACAGTTTCTGGTCATGCAGACCGAAACGCGTGTCATTCGGGCAGAGCCAGCCTCTTGAGCCGCAGACTGCCCAGTCTTTGTACCAGTCACAGCCGTTTTTCAGGAAACGCATTCCCGGGTATTGCGATTCCAGCTTTGCCGAGGATTTCCACCAATAGTCATGGTTGCCGCCCAGAAGTATTTTCCGCCCGGGCAGGTTGTATATGATATCCAGATCTGCAGCGGCGTCCTCCATACGCATTCCCCAGGAAAGGTCGCCCGGCAGGAGTACGGTGTCCTCAGCCGAAACGTTTTTTTTCCAGTTTTTAATGATTTTTTGGGTATGGTTTATCCAGTTTTCACCAAATCTGTCCATCGGTTTGTCAACCGAAGCCCCAAAATGCAGGTCCGCAATGGCAAACAGACTCATTTCCCACACCTCTTTCTCTTTTGTAAAACGATACGTTCGTCTTCGTGCCGCGCCGATGTTTTTTCGCTTTTTATGTATGAAAATATTACACGCGGTACATTTCTGCAAGAACATTCAGCTTGTCATTAAATGCCCGCAGTGCATCTACGTCCTCGCTGTTCCAGACTTCCACAAATTCTTTGTTGATTTCATCCATATCTTCCAGCTTCGCAACAAAATAAAGATTCTGGATATTGTCCAGAATATTCGCTGTGAGGTTGTCACGAATTTCGTTCAATATCTGCGCATTGGTGATTTCCTCGCGGATAGTTGTCATTTCCTGATCCAGCCGGAAAGCTGCTTCGGCGCAGTTTGTCAGCCGTTCCTGTAAATGTTGCGGGATATTTCCGCTATATTTGTAGCGCAGGGAATGTTCTGCTGTTGCCCAGAAGTTCATGGCATTTGTGCGAATCTGTATTTCTGCAAAGATTTCTTTATAGCCCAATGCCGTATTCAGCGGGTAGCGGATAATCATATGATAGCTTCGGTAGCCGCTGGGCTTTGTGTTGGTGATGTAATCCCTCTCCTCTACAACGCGCATATCTGCCCGCGTGCGCACAATCTGCACAACCTTTTCGATATCCTCCACAAACTGGCAGAGGATACGGATTCCTGCGATATCTTCAATTTTTTCCTCTATTTTATCAGGCGGAATCTGCTTTTTGCCCGCTTTATCCAATATGCTGGCGGGGCGTTTGAGCCTGCCGGATACAGAATCAATCGGTGAATACATTCCCAAACGGCGGCATTCCTTTTCCAGACTGCGGAATTTCAACAGAAGTTCTTCAACCGCCTGCTCATAGGGGTACAAAAGTTCTTTCCAGTTTATAATTCCCACAAGTACCTCCTCCTTTGCTGCAAACAAAACCAATGGTTTTCCCTTTGGGCTGTGCCGCGCGGCATGAAAATGCTCAGGCGGCGGAGGGCAAAGGGCCGAAATCAGTTTTCTTTTATTGTACTATAAAATCCACAGTTTTGAAAGCCCGAAAAGCTGATATTTTATAGAAGGAATTTTCTGTGGATATAAACCAGCTCTACGCTCCGTTTGTTGTTTTTGCCGGCTCCCTGTGGTAAGCTGAAGCTGAAAAGGAAAACGATAAGAAAAGAGAAAGAAACGAGGGAACAAACATGAAATTTACTGTTTTTAATGGAAGTCCTTCCGGTCGGAACAGCAATACAAACGTCATTGCAGAGGCGTTCCTGCGGGGGGCATCGCGGAGCGGCGCGGAAACGAAAAATATCTTTTTGACGGAACAGAAAATTGGCCATTGCAAGGGTTGTTTCGCGTGCTGGTTCCGCACACCGGGGAAATGCGTACAAGATGACGATATGGAGGAATTTTTGCGACTTTATCAGGAATCAGATGTCGTCTGCTTTGCAACGCCGGTTTACACATGGAACATGACAGCATATCTCAAGAATTTTGTTGACCGCCTTGCGCCGCTGAAAAGCCCTGTAATTATGGAGCAGAACAGCCGGTTTGATTTGGCGGATTCCAAACCGAAAACGCAGAAATTTGTTGTGATATCAAACTGTGGGTTTCCCGGCGAGCATAATTTTGAGGTGATGAAAGCGGTATTCGCCTGCTGTAATCCCAGTCTGGAAATTTACCGGAGCTGCGGCAAGCTGCTGACAAGCCGAGATGAGAAAATACAGGCGGTCGTTGCGGAGTATCTTTCTTGTGTGGAGCAGGCTGGCTATGAAATGGCAGCACAGGGCAATGTAAGCGAAAAAACAAGACAGGGCATGGAAATGCAGCTGCTGCCCGTTCAGGACTATGTGAAA
>CAMQRG010000232.1 GCA_947036475.1 uncultured Clostridia bacterium | reverse complement strand
TACACGTAAGGAGTCGTCGGCAGCGTCAGATGTGTATAAGAGACAGTCGCAAAACGTTCGACCTTTACGCAAACGTGCGCCCCGCAAAGACCCTCCCAGGTCTGGCCGGACGGTTCGATAATGTAGACCTTGTCATTGTCCGGGAAAATACAGAGGATTTGTATGCCGGAATTGAGCATATGGTCGGCGAAGACGCGGCAGAAAGTATTAAGTTAATTACACGCAAGGGCTGTGAGCGTATCATGCGTTATGCCTTTGAATATGCCGTCCGCGAGGGCAGGAAAAAAGTCACTGCCGTACATAAAGCAAACATTATGAAATGTACTGACGGACTGTTTCTGGACGTTGCGCGGCAGATTGCGAAAGAATATCCGCAGATTGCGTTTGACGACAGCATTGTGGACGCAATGTGTATGCGCCTTGTCATGCATCCGGAGGATTACGACGTGCTTGTCTGCCCGAACCTTTACGGCGACATTGTTTCTGACCTCTGCGCAGGGCTTGTCGGCGGGCTTGGACTGACACCCAGTGCGAATATCGGCGAAGCAGGAGCAATCTTTGAGCCAATACATGGTTCTGCACCGGATATTGCAGGACAGCACAAAATCAACCCCACAGCGGCAATCCTTTCCGCATCTCTCATGCTGGCGCATCTTGGCGAAGCTGAGGCGGCGGCAAGCATCATGCGTGCCGTCACTGACGTTATCGCAGCAGGCAAAACGCTCACACAGGACATGGGCGGGAACGCCTCAACCGAGGAATTTGCCGACGCAGTCATCGCTGCTTTATAAAATTACAAATCAAAACAGCCGAAACCCTGTGCCTCTGGATTCCGGCTGTTTTTTATTCCACCTCTGCATCTTTTGTTTCCGGCGGCACGCTTTCCGCAAACTCCGGTGGAACCGCACTGACGGCAAGCTGTTCCTCCCGCGTCAGGCTGTTGTACCATTCCAGCCATTCCACCGTTTCATCGGAAACCACCTCACGACTGAGTACCTGCCCCTCGTACCAGACCAGTTCGTCCCGCCGCTCGAAAATACACCATTCGTCCTTATAAAAAACCTCTATCGTACCGTCCGGACCATATTGATACCCAAAACCTGTGCCAAAATTAGACTGATTATCCTCCGACGGTTCTTCTGGCCGTCCTGCATCGGACGTAATTTCTCCGTCCATCACGCCACAGCGCACAGCGGTGCTTCTTCTTCCCGAATCGACGTAAACCGTACCGTCCACCATTACCATCAATGGTTTTTCCGGCAGTTCCGAAACTTCCACTGAACCCGCCTCCGGTATATCCTGTGGTTCCGCGGGCGCACTGCACCCACAAACCGCCAGCGCCAGAAATATCGGCAAACACAATACATTTTTCCTCATAGGCAAGACCTCCTTCCCCTTTAGACGTTTCTACATGCCAAAAGTTCCCATATCCTTCGTTTCTTTTTCCTCGAATCCTCTGAAAAAGCCCACAGAAAACAGCCCAACGGCACAGACAAAAATCCCTGTCGGAACCAACACAACAGCCACAGTATTTCGGAATGCGTCAAACAAAAAACCATACGCCATCTGCCCCAGCGGCTGTGCGCAAAGCGTAACAGCGGCAGTATGCGCCATTACCCGTCCCATAAGGGCGTTCGGCGTTCTTTGCTGGATAAGGGAAACGGCAAATATGGAAAAAATGCTGACCGCCAGCGACATTGCGAAAAAAGAAACCGCCACCGCTGCATACCGCATGCCTGTCCCCACAGGCAGAAGAAATGCCATGCCTGCCGGAAACAGCGACGCTCCCATCGCCGCAAGCACAAATGCCAGCCGCCTTATTTTCCATTTTTCCGCCAGAAGCCCTGCCGTTCCGCTCCCCAAAATCACCGCAGCCGCCGACACGCTTTCCGCCGTCCCCACATATTCCGCGCCCAGCCCCAGAACCGTACGCACCAGAAACGGCAGTCCGACGACCGTAACCCCCATCACGAAAAAACGGGAACCTGCCGCCAGCAGCAGCAGACACAGAACGTCCCTTTCCTCCTGCAAAATGAACCGCATACCGACAGCAATATCATTCTTCATGCCAAAAAAAAGCCATTCCTTCCCCTTTTTCTGCAGTTCCTCCAGCCGGATAAAACATTCCGCCAACGCAGTCAGAAAAAAGCACACAACACTTGCATACATCACAGGTTCCAGCCCCAACATGGCATAAAGCACGCCGCCAAGCGCAGGTGCGGCAAGGGCGGACAGTGATGCCGCCTGATTGACAACAGCATTCCCCTTTGTAATATTGCCGCCCGTCAGCATCATCGGGATACACGCCTGAACTGTCGGCGTTTCAAACGCGCCCAAAACGGAGAGTGCAATCATCAGTGCGCCAATCAACGGTATGGCGTTCTGCTCCGTCAGGGCAAGCGTACAACAGAGCACAACACTGCCCGCCAGAACGTCAAGAAAAATCATGATAAGCCTTTTGTTCCCGCGGTCGGCAAGCACACCGCCAAATGGGGAAAGCAGTATTGTCGGAAGGACTGCCGCTGAAAGAAATCCGGCAAACACCGCCGCCGAGCCTGTTTTTTCCAGCAGGTACATGGACAGCGCAAGCCGCAGCATGGTATTGCCGAACAAGGAGCAGACCTGCCCCAAAACAAGCAATATGAAATTTTTTGTCCAAAGCCGTTCCATATCTCAATCCTCCCTCTGCGTAAGCCTTTTGATAACATTTTCCGTAAAAGCTGCTGTTTCCCCTTCCAGTATCGGCAGTCCTGCCGCAGAAAGCAGCTCCGCCGCAAAACGATATTTATGGCAGATTTCCTCTGCAGAGGCCGGAAAAACCGAAGGAAGGAACCAGAAATTGAGAAGCGGCAGAAGTTCGGAAAGTTCTTTCGTGTATTCTGTACGTATGGAGCCATCACGAATGCCCTCCTCCAACAGTTCCCTCCAGAGCGGGGTCAGTACACGGCGGTTTGCCGACATAGCTTCCGCCAGTATGCGAGGGTCTTTCAATATTCCTGCCGCCTGTATGTTGATTTCATTCCGATTCCCGTCCGCCTGATTATATGCAAGAAGCTCCTGTATTTTCCG
>CAMQRG010000231.1 GCA_947036475.1 uncultured Clostridia bacterium | reverse complement strand
TACTTGTTCTCTGCAATCGCCTTTACCTCATCATAAGAAAGTCCTGCAAAAGTAGCTATTTTTTCTAAGGATAAAGTTCCATCTTCCAGCATAAGCCGTGTTGCATTGATTGCGCCTTCTCTTTTGCCTACTTCAATGCCTTCTTTTTTACCCTCAATCCGGCCTTCTTCCATTGCTTCTATTCTCATATCTTCCAGCAATCTGCACATGATCCCAACTCCTTCCTCATCGTTTTTGAAGTACCGCGTCCTGTCTGCCAAAGCCCGATAGTTCATGTCCTCCGGGGCAGTGCAGGAAAAATCATGCATAAGCCTGCCCAGCGGTGTTTCATCTCGGTTTTCGCCATTTACATACATGATATGCGAGCCATCCCCGAATGTTTTGTTTGTTTCCAGTATGCACCGTTCCACCCGATACAGCGGAAGACTCTTTTTGAGTACATCCCGTTCTGTGATAAAAATCACATATGTTTCCGGCAGTTCCTCAAAATTCTCACCTGCCAGCAGCAGGTTCGCGTCCAGGATACTGCTGTGGTAGCGTGCGCGTTGGCTGCCAGCGCCCTTATCTTCCCTCTGAATCTCAATGTTTATCTGTCTGCCGCTTTCGTCAACCGCAAGGACATCCAGCCTTACTGAGCGTCCCTGCAGGCTTTTAATGGTATGCTGTGTTTGTGCCGATATGACTTTCAGGTCTGTCCTGTCCATTATGATGTGCAGGATGAGCTCCACACATTCCGTGCTGCCCTCCATGCACTTGTTGAAAAAATCATCATCCATGAGCCGCAGCTTCTGGATTTTGTCCAGATAATCCCTGCGCCTGCTTTCCGTTATTCCTGCTGTATTCAAATAAGCCCACCGCTTTCTCTGTCACTGACATTCTCAATCCTGCCTATATGATACCATAAACCTGGGCTGTTATCAAGCCGCCTGCCCTGTTCAACTCCGGCGCTTCAGCAGATTGGGCAATCAAAGACATTGCCTGTGACTTCGTCAGTATTAATATTTCTCTCATCATCGTCAAACTCGCCCCTGCTGATAGGGTAGCTGTGGGACACACCTTTTTTGTTTTTATCCATAACCTCCAAAAAAAATCCCGTCAGCCCGATATCAGACCAGACAACCTTCCCGATCACATCCTCGTCCCAGATTTTGCGCCGTACAATGTCATGTTCAAATATCAGCCGGCGGTTTTTGTCCCGTATGCCTGTGCAGCGGCAGAGCGTACCATGGTCAACCTCAGCCCTGCACATCCGCCCCAAACCGTTTGCTTTCTGAAAAATGATATAATGACAAAAAGCGGGGCTGCCATGCCCCGCCGTTTCCAATATCCTGACATAGTATCCTTCCAGCCATTTCCGGCTGTTTTTCTTTTTTGCCTTGAACAGCCCCAAGCCTTCGTTTTTCATCATCTTTCCACTCATTCCTTAATCCTCCGTTTCCAGTACCGCATTTTCAACCAGCCCAGACTTGAACACCACTTCCACGCGTTTGGCGTTCCTTACAACAATCTTTTCTATGAGCTGCCCGACCAGCACAGGGTCAAATGCCATCTCACTTCGTTCCACGCTTTTGATTTTTTCTTGAATCCCGTCAGGAAGGACAGGGGAGGGAGGGACTTTCATTATTTTCTCTGCCTTCAGCCTCTGGATTTCGCCGCCAACTGCCCGGTAGCGTTTCAGGAATACCTCGTCATGGAAATCAGGGTTTTCCCTGACCATCTGGAGCATCTGCATTTCCAGTTCTGCAATCCTTTTGTCCAGTTCACTGTTCCCGCCGTCTATGCTGTCCGCGTACATCCCTATCACCAGCGTGATGTTATTCTGCATGGTACTGCCGAATTCCGAATCCCGTGCGACCCTTCGGATCGCCTGCATGACCGCCCTCTGGAGGGGGCCCTCCTCCAGCGTAGCCGAGTGCTGGCAGTATTTCGTGCCATGTTCTGCCCTGCTCGCGCACCGCCACACGATGCGTTTTTCGCCGTTCCGCGTCCATGTCAGCCTCCGGTAAGGGTGGCCGCATTCCCCGCAGAGCAGCAGGTTGGAGAGTATGTATTTCGAGGAATAGCCTTTTTTCTTCTCTTTTGCCTGCTTTGTAAGGGCAGGTCTATGGCGTTCCGCCCGCCTCCGCATTTCCTGCTGCACAGCGTGGAAGATTTCCCTTGGAATGATGGCTTCATGGTCATCCGTGATATAATACTGCCTTATCTCGCCATTATTTTTCAGCTTTTTCTTTGTCAGGTAATCTGCCGTATAGGTTTTCTGGAGCAGTGCGTCGCCCATATATTTTTCGTTGGAGAGCATCTGATAGATAGTAGCCTCGTTCCACTTATTCAGTCCTGTAGCTGTCAGGATTCCTTTCCCTTCCAGATGCCGCTTAATTCCTGCGACGCTCATCCCTTCCAGATACAGCCGGAAGATGAGCCGCACCACTTCTGCCTCCTCCGGTACAATCACAAGTTCCCCGTCCTCATTTTTTGTATATCCCATAAACTTTTTGTGGTTTACCATGACTGTGCCGTTTTCAAACCTCCTTGCGATGCCCCAGCGTGTATTCTCACTCAGGTTCCGGCTTTCCTCCTGTGCCTGGCTGCCGAGTATCGTGACAAGCATCTCACCGGTATCTTCCAGCGTGTTGATGCGCTCCTTCTCGAAGTAAATCGCGATCTCTTTTGCCCGCAGCCTCCGGATGACATTCAGCATATCAGCTGTGTTCCGTGCGAAGCGGCTGATGGATTTCGTCAGCACAAGGTCTATTTTCCCAGCTTCGCAGTCCTGCAGCATACGGTTGAATTCGTCACGTTTCCGCATATCCGTGCCGCTGATGCCGTCATCGGCATAAATCCCCGCCATGTTCCAGTTGGGATTGGACAGTATCATTTCTGTATAGCGGCTTTTCTGCGCTTCAAAGCTGGATTCCTGCTGTTCCAGCAGAGTGCTGACACGGCAGTATGCCGCGACACGCAGTGTTTTCTGCGCTGGCTGAACTGCCTTTTCAAACTCCTTCTGGCTTGGTATGATAGATATGTTCTTTTTTCGTGATGTTGCAGCTGGCATACAGTTTTCCTCCTTTCATGTGTTATATAT
>CAMQRG010000230.1 GCA_947036475.1 uncultured Clostridia bacterium | reverse complement strand
ATAAGAGACAGGTATTTCATCCAGCTTCATGCCGTCTCTGCTTTTTTCTTCATCTGCCAGCCATTTCGCCACATTGCCATGCCCTGCGTTATAGGCGGCAAGCCCTGTTTCCTGTATGCCGCTGAATTTTTCGTCCAGCCATTTCAAATACCAGCAGCCAAGGCGAATATTTGTTTCGGGGTCTTTCAGATTCAGTGTTTCCTGCTCCAATCCAACCTGTCCGGCAGCCCAAAGCCCTGTTTCCTCTGTTACCTGCATCAGACCCATTGCACCCGCCGGAGAAACCGCGTCTTTGTCAAAATGGCTTTCGCAAAAAATGACCGCATAAACGAGAGATTCCTCCAGCTGGTATTCCGCGGCATATTTTTCCACATATTCTGCATAGTCCCGCGGCAAAACCCGCGGCAGAAGCACATAATATGCAAAGGCAGCCAGAAAACATATGACCAGCAGCCTGTATAATAGTTTTTTGAACCATCGAATCATAGCTTATTCCGCATCCTGTTCTAAATTTTTGACCAGCTGGCTGACTTGTTCCTCCACAAAAGCAATATCCCTGCTGTTGTCGATAATTTTGTCAGCGGCTTTCTGGTATTCCTTCCAGCTTTTCTGGCTGGCGATACGCGCTCTTGCCGTTTCCTGACTTACGCCGTCCCGCTCTATAATACGGTTCATGCGTGTTTCGCTGTCAGCAAAAACGACCCAAACCTCGTCACAGACAGAATCCAGACCAGCCTCCAGCAAAAGCGGCGCATCCAGCACAGCAGCTTTTATCGTCCCGCTTTTCCGCACGTTTTCTATCTGCCGCTTCATTTCTGCAATGATATATTTATGGGTGCATTGATTGAGAAATGCAAGTTTTTCCGCATCACGAAAAACGATTTCTCCCAGCTGCCGCCGAACAATATCACCGTTTTCATCTAAAATACCACTGCCAAAATAGCTGAGGATTTCCCAATAAGCAGACTTCCCCTGTTCTATGATTTCATGGCTGATGCGGTCTGCGTCAATAATCACAAGCCCTTCCGCCGCAAGCCGACGGCTGACAACACTTTTCCCGCTGCCCGTTCCCCCTGTCAATCCAATTACTTTCATAAGTCACTCCTGTTATTTCGCTTCAAACCACGAGTTTCCTTCATGTACATCTACCAACAGCGGTGCGAGAAGGTCTGCCGCCTGTTCCATATTTTCTTTCAATATAGCTGCGACGGCATCTTTTTCCTCTCTGTGCGTTTCAATCAGCAGTTCATCGTGTACCTGCAAAATCAAACGAGAGCGGTAACCGCCTTCCCGCAGAGCATGGTGTACCTTTATCATTGCAATTTTAATAATATCCGCCGCACTGCCCTGTATTGGCATATTCATTGCCACACGTTCTCCAAACGAACGCTGAATAAAATTACCACTCTGTAATTCCGGCATAGGACGCCGTCTGTGCCAAAGTGTAGATACATAACCGTTTTCTGCTGCATCGGCAATGGTTTTATCCATATACGTTTTAATTTTCGGATATTTCGCGAAATAAGCGGCAATATACTGTTCCGCTTCTTTTCTAGTAATCCCCAAATCCTGACTCAGACTGAATGAACCAATACCGTAAACAATGCCAAAATTCACTGCCTTGGCGTTACTTCTTTGCAGAGGTGTTACTTCGTCAAACGGCACATGGAATACCTGAGAAGCCGTCAGTCTGTGAATATCCTGATTCTGGCGGAAAGCGTTGATTAACGTTTCATCACCGGAAATATGTGCCAGCACCCGCAGTTCAATCTGCGAATAGTCCGCATCCAGAAAGCAGTATTCCTCACTTTCTGGAATAAAGACTTTCCGAAGCTCCCGCCCCAATTCCAGACGGACAGGAATATTCTGTAAATTCGGCTCTGTAGAGCTGATACGCCCCGTTGCCGTAATGGTCTGGTTGAAAGTCGAATAAATCTTATGGGTGTCAGCATCCATCACAGCCAGAAGTCCGTCTGCATAGGTGCTTTTCAGTTTTGCAAGCTGCCTGTAATAAAGTATTTTTTCCACGATAGGATGGTCGTGCCGGATTTTTTCCAGTACGTCAGCCGCTGTGGAATAGCCTGTTTTCGTTTTTTTTCCGCCCTGCAGCCCCAGTTTTTCAAAAAGGATAACGCCCAATTGTTTTGGTGAATTCAGGTTAAACGGCTCCTCGGAAAGCTCATAAATTTCTTTTGTAATGCTTTCAATGCTTTCGTCCAAGCGGCTCTGGTATGCCAGCAAAGCCTGCTCATCTACCTTAATACCAACCTGCTCCATATCTGCCAGAACAAAAAGCAAAGGCATTTCCATGTCGTAAAAAAGGCTGTCCTGCCCGTTTTGTTTCAGCTGTTCTTCCATAATGCTTTTCGCCCGGAATGCAACTTCCGCCTGTTTTGCGGCAAAATCTGCCCGCAGCTGAGGTTCCAGAGTTTTGAAGGCACGTTTTTTTCTGCCTTTTCCCATAACTTCCTCGGCAGAAGGATTGCTTTCATTCAAAAAAGCTCGGGAAATATCATCATATTCGTAGGAATTTCCTGTCGCATTCAAAAGATATGCCGCGATTGCTGTATCAAAAATCAATCCCTGCGGTTCACATCCAATGGAACGCAAAAGATTTATGTCTTTTTTCATATCATGGCCAATTTTCGGAAATGCGCTGTCCGCAAAAAATGTGCGAGATGCTTCCATGAGTTCAGCCAGCGAAAAAGTATCACTGGTTTCCAGCCAAATACTGCCAATTTGGGGTTGGTATATCGCCAGCCCTTGGCATTCCTGCTCATCATACAATAGGACATATCCTGTTTCCACCCGTTCCAGTTGCGAAAAAAATGCCTCCGCGTCTGCTTTTTTAGAAATATAGCGGCAGGACGTGCTTTCCTTCCGCGTCTCTCTTGTCCGTTCAAAACGGCTGAACATGCTCCTGAATTCCAGCTGTTTTATCAGTTCGTAAGCGGCAGGGTTGAAAGTATCTTTCCGCTCCAGCTTTTCCCTGTCCCACTCCAGCGGCATATCGCGGATAATGGTTGCAAGATATTTGCTGAGTCTTGCCTGCTCTTGAAATTCTGTCAGATTTTCTGACGCTTTTTTGGGCCTGTCTCTTATACACATCTGACGCTGCCGACGACTCCTTACGTGTA
>CAMQRG010000229.1 GCA_947036475.1 uncultured Clostridia bacterium | reverse complement strand
CAGGCTCTGACGCTCCTGAAAGGCCTGACACAGGAGGATATTGACACGAAAAACGACCGCTGGCTGCAATATGTACTCCTGCTTTCCATGCAGCAGGACTGGGACGCGAAGGAAAAGGAATTCCTTGCGGAGCAGGAGGCGGCAAGAAAAGCTGCGGAGGAAGAACAGGCATGAAAAAATTTTATTCTGGTTTCGTTTCGCTGACAGGCAGGCCAAACGTAGGCAAATCCACACTGATGAACGGGCTGATTGGTGAAAAAATCGCTATCACTTCGCATAAGCCACAGACAACGCGTAACAAAATTACAAGCATACTGACGGAGGACGACTTTCAATGCGTATTCCTTGATACGCCAGGTATCCATAAGCCGCGCCATAAACTGGGTGAATACATGGTCCGCGCGGCGGAAAATACGTTCAACGAAGTGGATTTGGTTCTGTTTCTCATCGAACCAACAGAACAGCCTCATCCGCTCGACCTGTACGTCATCGAACGGCTGAAAAACGTAAAAACACCTGTAATTCTCGTAATAAACAAAATCGACACCATAGAGCGTGAAAAGCTCCTTGCCGTTATCGACACATACAGCAGGCTGTATGATTTTGCGGAAGTCCTGCCAATTTCCGCCATAAAATCCACAAATCTGGACGAGTTAATAAACGTGATACGCAAATACCTGCCGGAAGGGCCGCAGTATTTTCCCGGAGATATGGTAACAGACCAGCCGGAACGCCAGATTGCGGCGGAAATCATACGGGAAAAGGCTTTGTACTTGCTGCAGGACGAAATCCCGCATGGCATCGCAGTAGAAATCACCGGCATGAAAAAACGTGCCGATAAAAATATGGTCGATGTAGACGCGACCATTTACTGCGAACGTGATTCGCATAAGGGCATCATCATCGGGAAACAGGGCGCGATGCTCAAACGTATCGGCGCAACTGCCCGACATGATATGGAGCGTTTGCTCGGCTCTCAGATTTACCTCCAGCTTTGGGTAAAGGTCAAAAAAGATTGGCGGGACAGTGATTTCCTGCTGAAAAATTTCGGGTATGATAAACGGAACGTGTAAATCTTTTTGAAAATGAGGGAATCATACAGACGACAAAAGACCTTAAATCTTCTGGAATTATTTTGCCAGTATGTTTTGCGCGCGTTTCCCGCATTCTAATAAAACAAAATGAATGAAGAAAGGGGACGCTGGCTATGACCGAACGCGAAAAAGAACACTGGCAGACTTTCACCCAGACGGGTCAGGTAAGGGACTACCTGCGTTACCTGCACTGCCGCCCTGCCCTGCGGGACGAGCCTAACCCCCGCCGCCGTATTCAGGACAGCTCGAAATATAAAAATTTCTATTGAACTTTTTTAACCATAAAATCACAGGAACACAGAAACGGAGTCGGCAATGGGAACAGTCAAGCTGCGTGGAATCGTAATAGGCGAACGGATACAGGGCGAAAGCAACAAACAGATTATCGTACTGGCAAAAGGTGTTGGGCGCGTGCTCCTTTCTGCACGCGGCGCAAGGAAAGCCAAAAGCAAACTGCTTGCGGCGGCGCAGCTGTTCTGCTATGCTGATTTTGTGGCGTATGAGGGGCGCGGATTTTACTCCGTTACGCAGGCGGAACTGCTCAACAGCTTCTATGCCCTGCGCACTGATATGGAAAAGCTGGCTGAGGCTGTTTATCTGGCAGAACTGGCGGACCGAACCTGTCCCGAGGGTACGGAGCAGGACGAAATACTCGCACTGCTCTACTATGCCCTGATGGTAATGGAAAAAGGTATCCTGCCGCCGCAGATGGTTTCCCGCATTTTTGAGTTGAAGCTCCTGCAAATCTCCGGCTTTTTCGCGCCGCCAGTCTGTAACATCTGCGATGCTGAGGACGGCAGGCTGTTCTTCGACCAGCAGGCCGGTACGTTCCTTTGCGAAGAACACCGGACGTCCGGCAGTATCCTTCTGCATGACGCTGTACGCCGCGCAGCAGCCTTTGTGTTGGGGCACGAAGTACGACAGGTGTTCGGCTTCAACCTTGCCCCTGACGCGCTCCAGCAGCTGGAAAACCTGCTTGGAGAATACATGGAGATACATATGGGGCTGAAGCTGAAAAGCCGCCATTTTTTCCATTAAAATTGAAGAAAAAAATTTGGCGATTTTTGAAAAAAATTCCTTGACATTTTCCAGAAAACACGATATACTGATTAAGCGCAATGAGTTGTGCGGATGTGGCGGAACTGGCAGACGCGCTAGATTCAGGTTCTAGTGGGCATTACGCCCGTGCAGGTTCAAGTCCTGTCATCCGCATACAAGCAAAGCGGCGCGAAACGAACAGAAGTTGGTTTCGCGCCGCTTTTGCGTTTTACGCAAAAAATACTGCCCATATAAAACTGTATGAAAAAATGGACAGAACGGTTCGTCCTGCCCACTGCCTCAGCTTTTTTCACACTCACTCAGTCCTGTGCCAAAGCCTCCGTAATTTTCTTGTACGCCGCCTTTACGTCCGGCATAATCACTTTTGCGCTCTCCAAATCCCCGCTGCGCAGAGCCTCGGAGATTTTCGCCGCCTGTTCATACAGCCCGGAAAGAGAGAGGTTACCTGCAACGCCTTTCAGCGTATGCGCCGCCTGAAACGCCTTTTCTGCTTCGCCCTGTTCCAAAGCCGCTTCAAGATTCAGGAAATTGGGATCATCCAAAAATTTTTTCAAAAACCGCATCAGAAGGGCTTCGTTACCCATAAAACGGGATAATGCCCCGTCATAATCCACCCCAGCCGCCTTCAATATATCATTTTTATCCATTTTATTGCCCCCTTCTTACTTTTTAATCCTGTTCAGCAGCATCGCTTTGATTTCTTCACTTAAATCCCGCAGCGTATCCATCAGCATCGGATTGAACTGGCCGCATTCTCCGTTCAGTATCATACGCAGGCTTTCCTCATGCGTAAACGCCTTTTTATATACACGGTCTGTTGTCAGCGCGTCGTATACGTCCGCCAGAGCAACAATCTGCGACCACATGGAAATTTCCTCTCCAGCCAGTCCGTCAGGATAGCCTCGCCCATCCCAGCGTTCATGATGGTGTCTGCAAATATCACTGTCTCTTATACACATCTCCGAGCCCACGAGACGCTACGCTATCTC
>CAMQRG010000228.1 GCA_947036475.1 uncultured Clostridia bacterium | reverse complement strand
GCAGAAAGGCATGGAAAGCCGCTTTTACGAGGAAAAAAAGGTTCGTCCTTGTGCCGGCGCTCCTGCTCAACTTCGGGATACTTTCCGTGTTGAAATATTCCGGCTTTGTCTGCAATAACCTGAACGCGCTGTTCGCGCGGCTGGGCGTTGGCGGGGAACTGCCGATATTCCGGTTTCTTCTGCCGCTGGGCATTTCGTTTTATACGTTTCAGTCCATGGGCTACCTGATTGACGTTTATCGGGAAAAGACAGAGCCGGAGCGGAATCTGGCAAAGCTGGCGTTGTTCATATCGTTTTTCCCACAAATCGTTCAGGGACCGATTGGGCGATTCAATACGCTTGCTGAGCAGCTGTTCCGTCCGAATGAATTTTCCTATACGCGGGTAAAATTCGGCGTACAGCTTATGCTTTGGGGCGCGTTCAAAAAAATGGTTATTGCCGACAGGGTAGCGGTAATGGTGGATAATATTTTCGGTTTTCCGGAAACACTGGGCGGCTGTTATGTTGCGGTGGCCGCGCTGGGGTACTGTATACAGATTTATGGCGATTTTTCCGGCGGTATTGATATCGCAACGGGTGCGGCGCAGATTTTTGGCATTACGCTGGATAAAAACTTTGAACGTCCATATCTGGCAACGAGTATCCCTGATTTCTGGCGCAGGTGGCATATTACGCTGGGGGCGTGGTTCAGGGATTATGTGTTCTACCCGTTGTCACTTTCCAGGTTTTTCCAGAAACTCGGCAAAGCTGGGCGGAAGGTTTTCGGAAATTATATTGGAAAACTGCTGCCAGTGCTGATACCGCAGTTTATCATATTCTTCCTTATTGGTATCTGGCATGGCGCGGAATGGAAATATATCGCTTTCGGCGTTTATAACGGTACGCTGATTGTGCTGGGGATATTGTTTGAACAGCCATTGAAAAATCTGGCAAAACGGCTGGGTATCCGTATGGAGTGTTTCAGCTGGAAGGTGTTTCAGGTGCTGCGGACGCTGGTGCTGGTGGCTTTGGGCAAGATTATCACACGCGCGCCTGGTGTAAGCGCGTCGGTCTACATGATTCGCTCTATGGTGGAAAACTGGGATACAAATATATTCTGGGAAGGCGGCATGCTGAAGCTGGGGCTTGATGAAAAGGACCTGTGGATACTGTTCCTGTCCTGCTGTGTGCTGCTGACAGTTAGTCTTTTGCAGGAGAGCGGTGTGAAAATACGGGAAACGCTGGCGAAGCAGAACCTTTATTTCCGCTGGGCTGTGTATCTGGGCGCGGTGTTCTCGCTGGTGCTGTTTGGCGTTTACGGCTTGAACTATGATGCCTCCGACTTTATTTACAGGGGGTTCTGACGATGGGATGGAAAAAAGGGATTGGTATAATGTTAAGATGTATAGCCTTTGTATTGGTATTTTCCATGTTTTTTTCGCATACGACAAACCTGCTTATGCGGCATGACGATGAATCCAATGAAATCCATGCCTTCTACGGCGAGCCGGAGGACAGCATAGACGTGTTGTATATTGGGAGCAGCCCGCTCCTGCGCGGTGTTTCGCCGATGGTGATGTGGAAGGAATACGGCTTTACGGGTTATGTGCGTGCTTCGGCATTACAGGCTCCCGCTGTCAGCTATGGGCTTTTGGCAGAATCCCTGCGGAAACAGTCGCCGAAGGTTGTCGTTTTGCTGTGCGACAATATTTTTCTGGACTATGACTATGCGGAACGGGAGGGCGATCTGCGCCGCGGGCTGGACGGCATGAAGATGTCCCTCTATAAACTGGATATTATTCGGGAAGTAACAGAGGCAGATGAAAGGCAGTCTGCTCTTTCCTATGTTTTCCCGCTGATGCGCTACCACGAACGCTGGAAAGAAATTGACTTGGCGGAGGATAAACCTGAGCCGCTTTTGGAGCATTCCTTTCTGAAGGGAAACGTTTTTCTTGGATATAATGCAGGTCTGGATTATCCGGAGGGCTTTATGCAGCCGACAGGACAGCCTGCCCCTGCTTTTAATGCGGACGCACAGGCGTATATTGAAAAATCCATTGCACTCTGCCGGGAAAAGGATATTCCGGTGGTTTTGCTGCATCTGCCCAAAATGGCATGGAGCCTTGAAGAAAGTATGGCTGTGGAGCAGTTCGCGGCGGATAATGGTGTCGTTTATCTGGATTTGGACAGAGAGGAAAACCGGATGCAGCTGGGCATTGTGCCGCAGGAGGATTATTATGACAAAGGGCATATGAATCTGCGGGGCAGTGTCAAGGTTTCGCGCTGGCTGGGAAAATGGCTGGACGAAAGGTATATTCTGCCTGACCATAGGAATGACCCGGCGTATGCCGAAAGCTGGAACGCAGATTGGACGGAATATGCCCAAAAAGCAGGATTGGAGGAATAGCATGGAATGCAGGCAGATAATGTGCGGGAATGTAAATTGCTATCTGCTCTGCCAGAGCGGGCGCGGTATACTGGTAGATGCCGCCGGACGGGGATTTGAAGGAAAAATCAGGCAGGCGTGTGAGAAGGCAGGCGTGAAAGTAGAACTGGTTTTCCTGACACATGGGCATATCGACCATGTGTATAACGCCGCCGCGCTTGCCGCAGGCTGGGGCGCGCCCATTGCCATGAGCGGGAAAGATGCTGGACTGATTGTAAATCAGTTTTCACAGCCGATGCAGACAAGGGGCTTGACAGGCAGAGCTTTAGGCTTTGCCTCCAGGCGGCTGATGGAACGGACAAAAATTCCGTATTTTAAACCAGATATTCTGTTGAGTGAGGGGGACAGCCTGCGGGAGTTTGGGCTGGATGCGTATGTTTTGCAGCTGCCGGGGCATACGGCAGGATCGATTGGGCTGGATGTAGAGGGGCGGCAGCTTTTTGTGGGCGATGCAATGATGAACCTGCTTCGCCCTGAAGCTCCCTGTCTGTTTGCCGACAGGACAGAAGCGGAAAAGAGTGTTGAAAAGATTCGCTCGCTGGGGCGGCGCACGCTTTATTTTGGGCATGGAAAACCGTTATAAAGGTTTTATCTGTAACATCATCGTTTCGCGGCACCTGTGAGGGCGTTTTTTAATGGGGAATAATTTTTGGCGTTCGCAAAATTTTTATGCGGTTTGCACATGCTGCATCTCGACATAAAATAAACGTTATGATATAATATTTGCGGAAAAAA
>CAMQRG010000227.1 GCA_947036475.1 uncultured Clostridia bacterium | reverse complement strand
AGATAGCGTAGCGTCTCGTGGGCTCGGAGATGTGTATAAGAGACAGATGCAGGAAGGGCAGACCGCTGTGATTATGGCAGAGGGGAAGGACGAGGCTGCGGCTGTGGAAGAGCTTGCCGCTGTATTGTCCTGAAAAACATCAGTTTCAGCAATTATATTTTATTATTTTGATAATAGATTACGATATATTTTACTGCGTTTTGACTTTGTCCGGACGGACATTCCGGCAGAGGAAAAATGGTTGAAAACGGCAATCAAAAGCGTTTCAGGAAATAAGGATTTCCGGGAACGCTTTTTGTCTGTTTCCGGTATATACGGCTATGGGTAAAAAGCCTGTTTGGCAAAGCAAAATCCTTTGATTTGAAGATTTATTTTTCCAACCGCGCGAATGTGCGGTTAAAATGGGTCAGGAGTTTGAGGGTGCATAACCTTAGGGATTTTCAAAAAGGAAGTGAAGATATGGATATGATGGAAAAGCTGTATTGCAGGATATTTCAGGGCGCGTTTCGCATGGCTCTGCCTGTCCTGCCTTACCGCGAGCCAGAACTGTTGAACCGGGTGGACGCCATTCCGTCTGTTCTGCAAAAGGAGGGCATTGAGCGCGTGCTTTTGGTGACGGATAAGGGCGTACGCCATGCGGGACTGATACGCCCGCTGGAAAACGCGCTGAAGGCGGCGGGCATAGGCTGTGCTGTTTATGACGGGGTGGAGGCAAATCCGACAATCCGCAATGTTGAGGAGGCTGCCGCGCTTTACCGCAAAAGCCATGCAAAGGGACTGATTGCGTTTGGCGGCGGTTCTGCGATGGACTGCGCGAAGGTAACAGGTGCGCGGATTGTCCGTCCGAAAAAACCTGTTTACAAAATGAAAGGTATTTTGAAGATACGCAGGAAACTGCCGCTTCTGATTGCTGTGCCGACAACGGCGGGAACCGGCAGCGAAACCACGCTTGCAGCAGTGATAACAGACAGCGGTACAAAACACAAATATCCCATCAATGATTTTGTGCTGATTCCAGACTATGCCGTTCTGGATTACCATGTAATGCTCGGTCTGCCGAAACAGATGACGGCAACGACGGGCATGGACGCGCTGACGCATGCCGTTGAAGCATACATAGGCAGGAGCACAACGCGGCAGACCAGAAAGCTGTGCGAGGAGGCTGTGGCCATCATTTATGAGTTCCTGAAACGCAGCTATGACAATGGTTCGGACAAGGCTGCGCGGGCAATGATGCTGCGGGCGGCATACTGTGCAGGAGCCGCGTTCTCGCGCTCATATGTGGGATATGTGCATGCAGTGGCACATTCCCTTGGCGGACGCTACGGCGTGCCGCATGGGCTGGCCAATGCGGTCATACTGCCTTATTTTCTGGAGGAGTACGGCAAACACTGTGAAAAGAAACTGGCAAGGCTGGCGAGGGCCGCAGGAATGGTTCCGAAAGGAATGCCGAGTCGGAAGGCAGCGGCTGCCTTTTTGCAATGGGTGAAAAATATGAACCGATATATGGGGATTCCGGAGCATATTCGGGAGATACGGGAGGAAGATATTCCTGCTATGGCACGACATGCCGCAGCGGAGGGAAACCCTCTGTATCCTGTGCCGGTGCTGATGAATGCGAAAGAACTGTCATTTATGTATGAAAAAATCAGGGAAAAGAGGGACGGGAATGAAGATTGAAGAAGCAGTACAACGGCAAAAGACTTTTTTCCGAACAGGAAAAACGATACCACTCGCATTCCGGAAAATGGCATTGAAACGGCTGCGGCGGGCAATCCTTTGCTATGAAAAGGAAATCTGCGCTGCTCTGCGGGAGGATTTGAACAAATCGGAACCGGAAAGCTATCTTTCTGAAATCGGTATGACGCTTTCTGAATTGAGTTATGTAGAAAAACATTTGGCACGCTGGGCGGCAAAACGGCCTGTACTGACGCCGCTGGCACAGTTTTCCGCGGAGAGTTTTACGGTAAAGGAGCCGTATGGTGTGGTGCTGGTAATGTCGCCATGGAATTACCCGTTTATGCTCTGCATGGAGCCCTTGATTGGTGCACTGGCGGCAGGCAACTGCTGTGTGGTGAAGCCTTCGGTGTATGCGCCCGCGACTTCAGCCGTAATACGGAAAATTCTGGGCGCATGTTTCCCGCCGGAATATGTTTTGACAGTGGAAGGCGGCAGGAAGGAGAATCAGGAGCTGCTTGACCAGCCGTTTGATTATATTTTCTTTACGGGCGGCGTAACGGTAGGGCGCGAGGTAATGAAACGGGCGGCGAAAAACCTTACGCCTGTGACGCTGGAATTAGGCGGAAAAAGCCCCTGCATCGTGGACCGCACAGCAAAGCTGAATCTGGCGGCGAAACGCATTGTGTTCGGGAAATTTCTCAACTGCGGGCAGACCTGTGTTGCACCGGATTATATTTTGGTGGAACGGTGTGTCAAAGAGGAATTTATGGGGTATTTGAAAAAATGGATTACAGTGATGTATGGTGCAGATGCACAGAAGAACTCCGATTATGGAAAGATGATAAACGAAAAACATTTCCGGCGGGTCTGTGGGCTGATTGACCCGGAAAAGATGGCGTTCGGCGGCGGGGCGGACGCAGATACGCTGAAAATACAACCGACGATATTGGACAATGTGACGGCTGAGGACGCGGTGATGCAGGAGGAAATATTTGGGCCTGTGCTTCCGGTACTGACATTTGATACGCTTATGGAGGCGGAACACTTTATCCGCGAAAGACCGAAGCCTCTGGCGTTGTATCTTTTTACGCGGGACAGGTGTGTTATGGAGCGGTTCCTGCGGCATGTGCCGTTTGGCGGCGGATGTATCAACGATACTGTAATACATCTGGCAACTTCACGCATGGGCTTCGGCGGCGTGGGGCAGAGCGGCATGGGCAGCTACCACGGGAAAAAGAGCTTTGACACGTTCAGTCATGAAAAAAGCATTGTGAAAAAACACCTCTGGCTGGATTTGCCGATGCGCTACGCGCCATATGCTGATTGGAAAAATGCTCTGGTGAGGACGTTTTTGAAGTAGGGGAAAAAGGGCGCTGCACTTTTCAAAAGATTTTCTGAGATTGCCTTTTTGGAGAACAGGTTCATGGTGATGCGCAGACGGTATCATTTTTCCCTCTTTGAGTAAGGTGATTTTGCAGAAAACCTGTCTCTTATACACATCTGACGCTGCCGACGACTCCTTACGTGTA
>CAMQRG010000226.1 GCA_947036475.1 uncultured Clostridia bacterium | reverse complement strand
GAGAAATATCGGGAATGTCTGGATACCCACCAGTGTGAGGATTTAGTGCGGTTGATAAAAACGATTTGCCAGAAGAAACAAAGTATTGCGGGGAGCGGGAAAAAGCTGGCAAAGACAGAACAGGATTTTGGCAGACTGGCAAAAGACCTGCTTCATCAGGAATTTTCTATAGCGTTGGAAATTCCCCTTGAAACTGTTGAGGAGTATATTTTGAAGCGTGTACGCGCGATGTAGGGCTGTGAGTTTTAGAAAGGCAGAGAATTATGATTTCCTATATTAGAGGTTTGCTGGAAAGGCGGGCGGAAACTTTTATCATAATAGAAAGCGGGGGAATCGGCTATCAGGTCTTTGTTTCCCCTGCAACGCTGGCAAGGCTGCCGCAGACGGGCGCGGAGGTGAAAGTCTATACGTATCTCGACGTCAAAGAAGGCGGCATTTCGTTGTATGGCTTTTCTTCTTCGGAGGAACAGGAGATGTTTCATAAGCTGCTGACAGTCAGCGGGGTAGGACCGAAGGGTGCGCTGGGCTTTCTGGCACAGCTGTCGCCCCAGCAGCTGATACTGGCAATTCTTTCCGATGATGTAAAAACGCTTTGTCAGGCCCCCGGAGTTGGGCGGAAAACGGCACAGCGGGTTGTGCTGGAACTGAAGGATAAATTCCGGACGGAAGAAGCGTTGGAGCAGGGCGAAATGTGGCAGCGGGAACTTTCACCGACGGGTGGAACAGATGCGCGGTTTGAAGCGATTGACGCCATGATGGCACTGGGATACAGCCGGAACGAGGCTGGGAAGGCGGTCAATGCCATTGCGGCGGAAGGTATGACAACAGAGGATATTTTGAAAGCGGCTCTGAAAAAGATGATCGCTTTTTGACAGAGAAAACAGGGCGGCTCTGCCGTCTGGGATAAAAGCAGGTGTTGGATTTGGAAAACAGGCGGATTTTGACGGCGGGTTTCCGTGAGGAAGACCGCGAATTGGAGCCGAAGCTGCGGCCCGCGAGTCTGGAAAATTATATCGGGCAGGAAAGTGTAAAGGAAAACCTAAAGGTATTTATTGAGGCGGCAAAGCAGAGGAAAGAGGCTCTGGACCATGTCCTGCTTTACGGTCCGCCGGGATTGGGGAAAACAACTCTTTCCAATATTATCGCAAATGAAATGGGCGTACATATTAAAACAACCTCCGGTCCGGCAGTGGAACGCCCGGGGGATATGGCCGCGGTGCTGAACAGCCTGAGTGAAGGTGATATTTTGTTTATTGACGAAATACACAGGCTGAACCGTATGATTGAGGAAATACTCTATCCGGCGATGGAGGACTATGTGATAGACATTATGATTGGCAAAGGGCCGGGAGCACGCTCTGTCCGGCTGGACCTGCCGCAGTTTACGCTGATTGGTGCGACGACGCGCATCGGCCTTCTGACTGCACCCCTGCGGGACAGATTCGGCGTTGTACAACGGCTGGAGCCGTATGATGTGCAGAACCTGAAAATCATACTCAGGCGTTCTGCGGAGGTATTGCAGGTGGAGATGGAAGAAGAAGGCGCGGAAGAAATTGCGCGTCGTTCAAGAGGGACGCCAAGGCTGGCGAACCGCCTGCTGAAACGTGTGCGGGATTTCGCACAGGTGCGCTATAACGGCGTGATTACGGGGGAGGTTGCCCGCTTCGCACTGGATTTGTTGGAAGTGGATAAAATGGGGCTGGAGCAGACGGACCGGAATATGCTGCTTGCGATGATAGAGAAATTTAACGGCGGGCCTGTTGGGCTGGATACGCTGGCTGCGTCCGTCAATGAAGAAGCTGAAACGATTGAAGATGTGTATGAACCGTACCTTTTGCAGCTGGGATATATCCAGCGAACGCCAAGGGGACGCATTGTGACGAAACAGGGATATGCGTATTTCGGCATGGAAAAGCCGGAGCCATGAAAGGAGAACGGAATGAAGCTGGAAATCAAAGAGGTAGCAGAGGCTGTACGGGACGAACTGCTCTGCTATGATGATGCGGAACAGGCGGCTGTCCGCTGGGAAAAGGAATTTCTGGAATGGGCGGAAAAAAACGCAGGGAAACGTAAAGATGTGTTTGCAGAAAAGGGCAGCATATTCCTGACAATTAAAGATGAGGACGAAATTTTTGAGATGGCTGATTCCTATATGGACGCGCTTGCGGAGGGCAGCGTAAAGCAGTATTGGAAGGAATTTTAACGGAGGTATGGAAATGGGCGAAATCATGCTGGACGACCTTCTGCGTTTTTCAGCCAAGGGGCTGGACGGTGTGAAAATAAAATTCAACCAATGGAACGGCTCGAAAGACCCGATGGAGCTTTACAAAGAAAATCCGGAAATCGTAAATACCAACTGGCTGTTTGCCAAAAAACAACGGGACTATTTCAGCGTAGGGCAGACTGCCGTCTGCTTTTTGAAGCTGTCATATGACCGCTGGCTTTTGACAACAATCAAAAAGGTGACAAAAAAACGGGACAATGCAAAAATAAATGAGGTTGCTTTTGACGGTGTGGAGCTGCCGGAGTACAACCAGTATTATGGGCGGGTTATTGTGCGTTATCATAAACGGACGCGTCCGCAGGGTGTATTTTATAAGCGGGTTTATCGGGAATTGGTGATCTGCGAGATACTGCCTGCGGCGTTTGACGGGGACGATTTTCCGGGATATGATAAGGTGCGGCTGTCTTACCGCCAGCTTGCCGCAATTCTGGAGCGCGGGAAACACGATTGGATTGCTGCATTGGAAAGCCAGAAAGCAGTTTATCTGATTACGGATAAGGCGAATGGCAGGCTTTACGTCGGCTCTGCGACGGCGGAGAAGGGCATGCTTTTGGAACGCTGGCGCGCGTATGCCCAAAACGGGCATGGCGGAAACGAGGAGCTTGTGAAGCTCAAAGCGGAAAAAGGCTTTGACTATATCAAAGACAATTTCCAGTATGCCATTTTGGAAAATTATAATGCCAGGGTGGACGACGCGGCCATTTTGGAGCGCGAACGCTGGTGGAAGGAAACGCTGCAAAGCAGGAAATTTGGGTATAATGACAATTAGAAAGGAAAGATTTTTGTTTCCCTGTTGTTTTCAGCGGGGAAATATTTTTTTGAAAAATTGTCTGAAAGGCGGCTTGAGTTAAGAAAACAAATTTTTCTTTTGGCTTGGTTTCTTAAGTCAAACGCTGACGGCTGTTGCCTGAGAAAATTTCTTCTAAAATTT
>CAMQRG010000225.1 GCA_947036475.1 uncultured Clostridia bacterium | reverse complement strand
TACACGTAAGGAGTCGTCGGCAGCGTCAGATGTGTATAAGAGACAGCCATCATGAAGCGCGGCAAGCTGTTCCCGCATGGCGGCAAGTTCGGCAAGCACCTTGCCGTATTGCATCTCTATCAGCATAAACTGGAGAAACAGTGCGGAGAGTTCAAACGCTTCCTGCTTTCTACCTTCCTGCTTCAGCAGGTTTACGAGTTCCAACAATACGTCGCTCTCTTTTGCCCCTTGTTCACCCATGCTTTCTTCCTCCTATCTCTCTGGCTCTGTCCGTTTCAGATTGTCTGTTTTCTGCGGTTTCCCGCCGCTTTTCGCTTTGGAAATATCCCTGCCGCACTCCATCTCCATCAGCTTTCGATAGGCATCATTGATAACAATGGCATGAACCCTGCTGCCAAAACCTAAATATCCCTTATTGGGCATTTCTATGGACGCTGCATCGGCTGCTACTTCTCTGCTATACCTTTTGTCATATGCGTCAGCTTTTGTAATGGCCACCGCCAAAAGCGTCTTGCACCGCTCCAAGCCGAACTCCTTTACCCAAGATTGCAGGAACGGCAAAGGCTCCATTCTGTTGTATGCATCTTCACTATTTTCATTGAAATAGTCCAAGCATTCTTTGCTCTTTACCAAATCCCCATTCCATAAGTGGACTTCAGCGGCTGTTTTTGTTTCTGCTATATCTTTTCTATACAACGCCGCTTCTGGATTTTTATAATATTCCTTTGTCCTTGCAATTAGAATTTTACCGGAACATTGTTGTATCGCCTGCCACAAACTGTCAAAGTAATTGGCGTTTATTTCCTGCCATTCCTGATAAATTGCAGAAAGCACGTTTTCCTCTTTTTGAAAGCCTTCTAATTGCATATTACCTAAACCATTCCTAAGCATTCCAACAATATCCCCTTTTACCGCAACCTCCTGTGCGTGTTCCAAAACCTGCTCAAAGGGCAATTTTTTCAGCCCTTCGACGAAGGTTCCATATTCCTCTGCCGCCCTGCGGCAAACCTCCTTTTTCCAACCTGTATCCTGTTCCATGGATACACCTCCCTCTATCTCTCCGGCTCCGCCTGCCTCCGGCTGTCCGCTTTCCGTGGTTTCCCGCCGCTTTTCGCCTTGGAAATATCCCTGCCGCGCTCCATCTCCATCAGCTTTTTATAGGTAAAATTGATTATGACAGGGTGGGTATTGCTATAAAAATCTTCATATGTAATGTTTGGCATTTTCACAGACGCTGCGTGTTCCTTTACTTCTTGGTAGTATCTCCTGTCATATGTGGCCTTCGTGATAACCGCCGCCAAAATGGTCTTGCATCGTTCCATGCCAAACTTACCCGCCCATGTTTGCAGAAATGGGGAAAGTTCGTTCTTTTCATACCAGTCATGGATATTTTTATCGAAATACGCAAGACACTCCTCATTCCGTTTTTTATCCCCGCGCCACAAATGGACCTCCCCGCACTTTTTGGCTTCAATCAGGTTTTTCCGATACAACGGTGCTTCGGGGCGGCTGTAAAACCTTTCTGACTGCTTTGCTAAAACCTTATCTGAGCATCGGCGTATGTTATGCCGCATTTGGTCAAGATAATCAGTAGTGTTTTCCTGCCATTCTTTATAAATGACAGCAAGAGGGGTTTTTACTTCCCGCAAGCCCTTTAATTCGTTATCATGCAAGCCATTTTCAAGCAGTTCCAATATTTCCTTCTTTACAACGGCTTCATATGCGTGTGACAAAATAGTTTCAAACGGCAGTTCTTTCAGCCCTCCAATAAAGGCATCATATTCCTTTGCCGCCCTTTGGCAGATTTCTTTTTTCCAGTCTGTATTTTGTTCCATTCAAGTCCCTCCTTCCTTATCTGGCAGGCTCCGCGCATTTTGCCCCGCGCGTTTTTATTGTATGTTTCAGTCCTTTCTTTGCCATCAGCAGTTCATTGTAATCCTTTGCGCCATTGGGCGGCTGAATAACACAGGCAGTTTGTTCCGTCCTCAACGCTGACTGAATTCCTGCCGCCGCCTTCTGTCCGGCTTCATCGCTGTCAAGGGCAAGGATCAGCGTATTTATCTTTGGGTATTTTTTCAGATACCTTTCCAGTGCAGGCGGCAGATGGTACGCCGCGCCGCTCTTTTCCTGATATACGCCGCCTAAAGACAGGTATTGGCAGGCTTTCCAATCCAAACCGTCCATTTTGAGCAGGGCGGCATAGGAAAGCGCGTCAATCGCGCTTTCAAATACGGCGGCCAGCTTTTCTTCTGCCCCTTCCGGCAGGATAGAAAAGGAGTACCGTTTATCGCTCCCGTCCACTTCTCCCATGAAAGCAGAGTTTGCATAGGTACTCCTTTTGAAAGCATATTTCATTTGTCCTTCCGCATTGTATCCGGCGAATACAGCATTATGGTACTGCCTGTCCTCGTATAAAATGCCTTTGCCGATGCAGTAGTCTATGATTTCCTTATCAATCCCCCGTTTCATTAGATAGGCTGTTACTTGGCGGTTATCTTCGTTTTTTTCCGGCGGTATGAAATCTGCCTTCGGCCTGTCCCTCGGCTTTGAAACAGGGCAGGCGGCTTTTACACTGCCGCCGCACAACATCTCGACCGCCTGCGTAAATGGCACATTCCTCACCAAAACAAGATAATCCAGTGCCGTTTTTCCTCCTACTCCCCTTGACCACCAGTACCATTTGCCATTGCTGATTTTCAGGCTGTCATGGTCTTTCAGGCAGTAGCCGTTCCTGCCAAACGGCTTCAAATTATCCGGCTCATAAAGCCGGAGGTATGTGAGAATATCTATTGCCCGCGCTGTTTCAATCTGTTCCTTTGTACAATAGCCCAATCTGTTTCGCTCCCTTCTGAAATCTGCATCATCTTTCCCACACTGTATGTACATCTCTGCCTGTCTTTGCTTTTTTCCACCCTTCGGGTTTCACTGCCGCATGGCTGAGATAACGCGCCGCATTTTCTTCCAAAAGCCCGCGATAATCCACATCTCTTTTCAGCCAGTCCCGATAAAGCGTATCCAGCGGCAAATCTGTATTTTTCAGCCCTATCAGGTTTATGCCGCTGTTGTCCCGCAAGATATTCAAGAATTCCTGCTTTGTCACAATCTCATAAACATGTGATATGGTTTCTTCAAAACCTTTTCCTTTCAATCCTTCCAGAAAAACGGAATACTCCTGTTCCGCCTTTGCCAGCACTTCCTCAAATAAATTTTCAGCTTGGCTC
>CAMQRG010000224.1 GCA_947036475.1 uncultured Clostridia bacterium | reverse complement strand
TAGCGTAGCGTCTCGTGGGCTCGGAGATGTGTATAAGAGACAGATCCGGTGAACCACCATATTCCAGAAAGCTGGAATTATGGTAATACTCCAGGCGGTTGACATGGTTATTGAAACAAAAGGCCGTTTCAAATTTCAGCCTGTATTCCGGTTTGTCCTCCCTGTCACGTCCGCTGGTTTCCGTTTGAAGGTAATGGATTCCGGTCAGGCTGTTTTCCCCTGCAAGCTCTGCCAGATAGTCCTGTATTCCGTTTTCATAGCAGTATTCAAAATGTCCGCCGCTTTCCTCGTCAAATAAATCGAACAACAGACCGGCGTTGACAACAGCCTGCCGTTTCAGCACGTCCTGAAAATATTCCAGAGGAATACGGATATCCGTAAAAACATCGCGGTCAGGGCGCCATTTAATCTGTGTGCCGGAGGGGTGTTTGCGTGCCGCCTCCTTGATTAAGCCGCCGATATTTTCGCCCTTTTCAAAATGCAGCTGGTAGCAGGTATCATCTCGGTAGATGACTGCATCCATGTATTCCGAGGCGTACTGCGTTGCGCAGGTACCAAGCCCGTTTAGGCCGAGGCTGAACTCGTAATTTTCGCCTGTGTTGTTCTGGTATTTTCCGCCTGCATATAATTCACAGAAAACAAGTTCCCAGTTGAAGCAGTCTTCCTTTGGGTTATAATCTACAGGGATACCCCTGCCGTAGTCCTTTACCAGAAAGGAGCCGTCCAGATAGCGGACGATCTCTATTTTCTTCCCAAAGCCTTCGCGCGCTTCGTCGATGGAGTTGGAGAGTATTTCAAAAAAGGCATGCTCGCAGCCCTCCAGCCCGTCTGAGCCAAAAATAACGCCCGGACGCAGACGAACGCGGTCCGCACCCTTCAGGGAAGTAATGCTTTCATTATTATAGTTTGAATTTTGCTGTGTTTTCATTCTCACACCTTATCTTTCCTCTTTTTCAGCCAACTCTTACTTTACAGGACTTCACTGAAAGTGTCAAGGAAAGGAATTCCACTTTTTTCTGCCTTTTTATCAAAAAGAAGACGGGAGGGCAGCATTGTTTAATGGTGTAAGGGGGAAATAAGTCTTTCTGCTGTGTTTTTCAAACAGGATATCTGGCAGCAGCTGAAAGGGAGCCGGAAATAAAAGAAATGCCTGGAAAACATAGTTTCCCAGGCATTTTTATAATCAGGCTGCGTGAAACAGATTTTTGATTTCAAACAACTTAGTTATCAATTCTGCTGATCAGGCCGTCTTTCAGTGTAAGAGTTGCATTGATATCATCGCTGCTTCCGAAATATTCCTCCATCCATGTCAGAAGGGAATCCAGATTTTTGGCATTGATATTGCTGTTATCAACGGATACCTTGTCATCGAAGGAATATGTATAGGTATTGTCCTCTTTTGTTCTGATTTTCAGGGTGCTGTTTGTGTAGTTAGTGATTTCACCCTTTACGGCAGTTACTGCACCTGTGATTTCAGAAACGGAATCATTTTTTGTCTTTACAGTAACAGTCATTTCTTTTTTCTCACTCATGGCAAGCTCTAAATCTTCCCAGCTTTCAATTTTGGACTTACCGTCTGTGATTTCAATATCAATGCTGCTCTTGCCTTTGACCGTGAAGGAATCGCCGCCTTTCAGCTTCAGTTCAGAAGAAGACAGAGAGGAGATTACGCCTTTATTGCTGCTGCTTTTCTGCTTTGTGGTAGCTGCAATTTTGCTCACAACACCGTTTACATCTGCTGTAACAGTAGCGTTGATGGTTTCATCATCATCATAAAGTTCCATCAGGTCGTCAAAATTCTTTTTGGTTCCATCAATGGTGACAGCAACATCGTCCGCATCTTTGATGGTAAAGACTTTTTTCTTATCGTTGTCCAGTTCGATTTCATCTTCAGAAAGGTCAGTGATTTCGCCTTTCTTATCATTGGAGGAGATTGTTTTCGCCTCAATCTTGGATACGCGTTTATCTGTGTTCAAAGAAATTGTTGCGCTCAGTGTGATGCCCTCTTTGTATGTATCCAGCAGATAATCAAATTTGCGCAAAGAACCATCTAAATATATCCTTACATCATCTGGATCCTTAATAGGGTAAGTTTTGCTGCCAATTGTAATGCTGCTCTTAGAGAATCCGGTAATCGTGCCGGTCAGCGCGTCAGTTGTTTCCGCTGTAACAGAGATTGCAATAATGCGGTTGCCGCTGTCCAGTGTCAGTTTTGCATTCAATTCTGTGCCGTTGCGGAAAAGCTCCAGCAGCTCGTCCAAGGTGGAGCTTTTTTCGTTCAGCTCAACTTTTGCTGTGCCGCTGTCGGAGAAATAATAGTAGCTTGCGCTGTCCGCGAAGTTTACGTAAAAGTTCGTCATGCCGCCGATTTTACCTTCCAGCTTTGCCGCTTCGACAGGCTGAGAGGGTGTTTCCGGCGCAGACGCGGAATTTACCAGCAGGGTATACAGGTTGGATACCAAAACCGCGGTTTCGGAGCGGTTCAGCGTATTCTTCGGGTTGAAGTTCCCCTGATTGTCTCCGCTTACGATTTTCTGCTGTGCCAGCAGTGCGATGTAAGGGCGTGCGCTTTCGGAGATTTCGGCGTTATCGCCGAAAGAGGTGGAGCCGCCTGCGGAAAGGGACGGAACAGCCACTTCAAGCGCGCGTCCGAGAATTTCAGTTGCTTTTTCGCGTGTTGCCTCACGCGGCGCGCCATTGTTCATAAAGCTGCTCAGTTCTGTTATGGAAACAATCTTTTTTTCCAGACACTGTGCCAGAGCGGGGTGCGCCCATTCGGGAATTTTATAGGTCTGCATCGTGGTAGACCATTTTTCCGTAACAGAATTGTCCGGCGTCAGTTTTTTTGTGTTTACCATCAGCTTATAAGCAAGCTGTACCGTTTCGCAGAGGGAAACCTTGTCCTGTGGACGGAAAATGGTTTTGCCGTTCTGCGTTTCGCCTACCATCAGCCCCAGGTCTGCCGCCTTCTGAATGGAAGTTTCTGCGCCGGGCCAGGGAACCTTGTCCAGATCGGAGAAGGTAACGCCAAGGGCGGAAACGGGCTGGCATGCAATCAAAGATGCTGTCAGAAAAAGTACTGGTTTGGAAAAATTTTTTTTGCTATGTTTCATTTGTTGAAAGCCTCCTTGTGATTTTTAACCAGTATAGCAGATAAATGTTACAGGAAGGTTTGTTAAATATTAAAACTGTCTCTTATACACATCTGACGCTGCCGACGACTCCTTACGTGT
>CAMQRG010000223.1 GCA_947036475.1 uncultured Clostridia bacterium | reverse complement strand
AGATAGCGTAGCGTCTCGTGGGCTCGGAGATGTGTATAAGAGACAGGTTACTCGCCCCTGCGGGAAATTATAGGTGCGAATACGCTCGCTCCTGTCGCCTGTACCAACCTGCGCCCGACGGTCTGCGGAGATGGCTGCATCATGCGCCTGACGCTCACGTTCGTATACGCGGGCATACAGCACCTTTAGCGCCTGTTCCTTATTTTTCAGCTGAGATTTTTCATTCTGGCAGGATACCACAATACCTGTCGGCAGGTGCGTCATACGGACGGCGGAATCTGTTGTATTGACACATTGCCCGCCGTTGCCCGAGGCACGGAACACATCTACGCGTACATCGTTCATATCAATATGCACATCTACTTCCTCCGCCTCCGGCAGTACGGCAACCGTTACTGTAGAAGTGTGGATTCGCCCGCCGCTTTCTGTCGTGGGAATCCTCTGTACTCTGTGTACGCCGCTTTCGTATTTCAAACGGGAATACGCTCCCTTGCCGGTTATCATGAAGGAAACTTCTTTGAAGCCGCCTAAATCGCTCTCACTGGTGTTCATCAGTTCAATTTTCCAGCGGCGGCGTTCGGCATACCGCGCATACATACGGTACAAATCTCCGGCAAACAATGCCGCTTCATCGCCGCCCGCTCCGCCGCGGATTTCCACGATGACATTTTTCTCATCATTCGGGTCCTTCGGCAGAAGCAGGAGCGTGATTTCCTTTTGGAGAGATTCAAACCGTTCTTTATTTTCCGAAAGTTCTTCCTTTACCAGCTCCCGAAAATCTTCCTCCAGCTTTTCACCCAAAAGTTCCGTTCCTTCCGCTATGGCGTTTTTGGTTTCTCTGTATTCCCTGTATTTTTCTACAATCGGCGTCAAATCGCTGTATTCCTTCATCAGCCGACGCCATTCCGCCTGATTGGCAATGATATCAGGGTCGTTGACCTGATCTGTCAAATCCATATATCTCTGTTCAATTTCCGCCAAACGGTCAAACATTGCTTTCCAACTCCGTTTCTGTTTTTCTGCCAAATACCACTCTGTCCAGCCCAGCCAAATCTTTCCGGATTTCAGTCTGCACAAAGCCGCCGTCCTTCATAAGACACAGCAATTCTTTTCCCTGGTCATATCCGATTTCAAAAAAAAGCCAGCCGCCCGTGCGGAGCCATTTCCGGCTTTCCTGAATGATGCGGCGGTAAAAATCCAGCCCGTCCGCGCCTCCGTCCAATGCGTTCCACGGCTCAAACTCCCGTACTTCCTGCATCAGCGTCGGAATTTCCTCCCGCCGGATATAGGGGGGATTGGAAACGACTGCATCCAGCCGGCCTTTCCATTCTTCCGGCAAAGCGGTGAATAAATCGCTCTCGTAAAATGTAATTTCCACGCCGTTGCGCTGTGCGTTTTTTTCCGCATATGCCAATGCCGTTGGACTGATATCCACAGCAAGCAGTTTATCAAATGTTCCGTATTTCCCCAGAGCAATCGGAATACAGCCGCTGCCTGTGCCGATATCCAGCAAGGTCCCGCAGTCATTTTGTTTTTCGAGAATGGATTCCACCAGTATTTCGGTATCATTACGGGGAATGAGCACGCCTTCTCCCACGAAAAAGGGCAGGCCCATAAATTCCCATTCCCCCAGAATGTATTGCAGGGGACGGCCGTTTTTCCGTTCCGAAAGAAACCTCTGGTATATTGTATCTGCCTGTGCGGGGAGAGGTTCCTTTTCCCGCAGTATACGCTCCGTACGTGTCAGCCCCGCCGCCTGTTCCAGTAAAAGAGCAGCCTCCAGCGCGAAATCAGGCTTTCCGGCGGTTTTCAACATTTCTCTGCCTTCCCGCAGTGCGCTGCCAAATGTCCGGGCGTTATTCCTGCTCACTTTCCAGTACCCCTTTCATCGCGGCAATGGCACATTCAATCTGGCTGTCATCTGGCTCTGCGGTTGTCAGCTTTTGCAGGCAGAAGCCCGGATAGCTGATCATCTGCACCAGTTTGCTTTCCGAACGTCCCGCCCAGCGGATTACCTCATAGGAAATCCCTGCGATAAACGGCACGAGCAAAATGCGCGTCACCAGACGCAGAAGAAGCTGGTCTGTCCGCACAAAAAAGAATACAATCATGCTGATCAGCATGACAAACAGCAGAAAACTGGTCCCACAGCGTTTATGCAGTCTTGTGCAGGGGCGCACGTTCTCTACGGTCAGTTCCGCGCCGCTTTCAAAGCAGTTAATTGTCTTATGCTCCGCACCATGATACTGGAATACTCGTTTAATTTCCTTCATGCGGGAAATCAGAAACAGGTACGCCAGAAAAATCAAAATGCGCAGCAGCCCCTCAATTACGCCCAATGCCCATACAGGCACCATAGTCTTGAAAAAGTTTCCCAGCCATACTGGCAGCAGGAAAAACAGCAGCATGCCCAGCACAAGGGAAAGGCACACGCTGAAATAAATCAGAATATCGTTGATTTTGTCGCCCAGTTTATCCTGCAAAAATTTTTCAAACGGGCTGAGTTCTTCTTCTGTCCAATCTTCTCCGGCAATTTCAGCCGAACGCATCAGTATTTTCGTTCCTGTTACCAGAGAATCCCAGAAAGCGGAAATCCCGCGGAAAATCGGGAAACGGAACAGTCCCTTTTTTCCCAGGCCGCCCCATTCTTTTTTTTCAACAGTAATGCCGCCCTCCGGATTACGTACGGCCATGGCGTAGATTTCTTTTCCCCGCATCATAACGCCTTCTATAACTGCCTGCCCGCCGATGTTATTCGGATTCGGGTCTTTTTTCTTCTCACTCTCCTGTGACATCTTTCTGCCTCCTTAATTTATCAAAAAAACAGAGAAGCCAAGCAGATTTCCTTCATGCTTCTCCGTCTATTTATCATAACGCATATTGTGGGAATGTTCAAGAGTTTGTCTGTTTGGTTTCTGTGCAAAAAATGTGTGGTTTTCATTTCATTTCCGGCGTTTTCCCCAGAAGGCTTCTGAAATTGTGGATAAAACAGGAAAAAACAAAAAATCCTTCTGTCAATTTACAGATAGAGAAAAAGTACGGAGAAATAAAAAAGGACAGGAATTTCCTGTCCTTTCAGTTGTTTTTATTTTTTTAAGGATTCTTCCTGAAGCCTGTCAAACTCCGCCATACATTCATCGACCGTTGCACCGTTAAGCAACTTCCGCACAATCAGACAGGTATTGCCCCACTGTTCCACCTTCATGCTTGCGTTGGAGCCAAGAACATAGACATTTTCCATAATCCTGTCATTCAGCGGCTGGAGGGCGGGGATACATTCCACTTCAACATTTTTG
>CAMQRG010000222.1 GCA_947036475.1 uncultured Clostridia bacterium | reverse complement strand
GTCTTTGTAATCTTGCGCACAAGGGAACCAAAAAATATGATTGCAATGCCGCTGCCGCCGGAAGCCGCAGAGCCAAGAGAAGCAACTACATAGCATATCAGTTCGCCGCTCCTGGGAGATTTACAGACCTTCATCAACTGCTCACCCAGCGCGTCAAATGCGCCGCTGCAAATCAATGCCTCTAACACCTGAAACAGCAGCATAACATATAGCACAAGCTGGAGCATGCCGCCCATGCCCGCAATTACGGGCCCCTCCGCACTTACCATTGCCTGCGGAGAGATACACCCCAATATCAGGTTTAATACAATACCGAGGACATTGCAGACAACCAGCGTGCCGACCAAATCCCAGCCCTTGCGCATCATGAATACCATTGTCAGCGGCAGCACCAAAAGCACCAGCGGCTTGAAACCCACCTGTTCCAGCACAATATGCGCCGCATCGCCGGAACCCATTCGCAGTCCGATTACAACGAACAAAATGGCAGAAACCACGGCGGAGGTTGCTGCAAAAGGCAGCCTTGTCCGCACAACATCGGATACCTGTGCTTCCTGTGTCAGGGCGGAACTGATTGTCGTATCCGAAATGGGCGCGACATTGTCGCCGAAAATCGCGCCGCTGATGAGCGCGCCGCACATCAGCCCAACATCAACCTGCAGGCTTGCCGCCAAGGGTATGAGTACTGGTGCAACCGCCGCCACGGAGCCTGTGGACGTGCCGCAGGAGGTAGAAATCAACATACAGGTAATAAAACCGACCAAAGGCAGGAACCCGACATTCAAATCCAGCTTTGCCACTACCAGAATCAAAGAATTGATGAGTCCGCTCTGTCGCAGCAGCTGGGAAAGAATGCCCGCCATCAAAAACGCCATCACAATCGTCCCCAGCATGGGGTTTTGCAGCCCCTTCAATGAAATCTGTCCAAAGTGTTTTTTGTCCTTCATCAGGAAAAAACTGAGCGCCAGAGAGATGAACGCAAGCAGACAAAGCCTTTGAAGCCCGCCGCTGTGTGTCACCGTGCTGACAATCATGCCTGCAATCATAAACAGTATGGGAATCCATGGTCCAAAAGATTTTCCGTAAAATTCAAATTTTTTATTTTCCTCCATTGTCTTTCCCCCTCTTTATTTGTTTATTTTATATCAGCGCAGCGCCTGAGCCACTTCATGTATCAGCGCAGCAGTTGGCTTTTTCCTGTCTTTTTTGGAAACCTCCACAATCAGCTGGTAAAGTGAAACCCCTTCTTCCTCTGCCATCTGCCTAAACAGCCCTGTAAAAGAGGAATGACAGCCGGAAAGTCCTAAAACCAAATCCAGCGGCTTTACTGCGGGCCGGTAATCATATGCTTCCATCGCCGGAATCAAATCTTTGTCAAGATAATCCAGCAATTTATAGAAATCGACCCTTTCCAGCATATTTTTCCTTTGGAAGGAAGCAACTGTCAATTCTGTCGCACAGTTCCCCGCACTCCGTGCCATTCCCAGCAATCCGCAATCGATTTCCTCCGCACCGGCATCTGCCGCCGCAAGCGCATTTGCCTGTGCCATTCCAAGGTTGCTATGCCCGTGGAAACCGATGGGGATACTTACCTTCTCTTTCATTGCCTTAACATAGGCTGTCGTTTCTTCCGGAAGCATTGTCCCTGCAGAGTCCATAATAGTAATGCTGTCCACGCCTGCACCTTCCAGCAGCTTTGCCTCCTCTGCCAATTCTTCAGGGGTGCATACATATGCCTTCATCAGAGAATACCTGCAATACAGCCCCGCTGCCTTAACCATTTTTACCGCCGGCACGGAGCCTTTTCCGTCACCCGCTGCCGCGCCAACGCGTAAAAATTGCAGTCCATTCTCTGCTGCCATTTTAACCCGTTCTTCCGTAACCATGCCTGCCAGTATAAACATTCCCAGCCTGCCTTTTTTCACGAAAGGCGCAACAGCCTGCATATATTCCAAGTCTGTCAGCGGCGCCGTGGCACCGTTTTCATAGGAACCAATCCCTTTTGCATTGCCCAGCTCAATCTGGTCAATCCCGCAGTCTAGCAAAGCCTGTACCATGCTGACCGTCAACTCTTTAGAAAAACCATTGCCGACAACATTCGCACCGTCCCGCAGTGTACAGTCAAATAACCTCATAACACACGCCTCCTTTATCCCAGTTTCTCAATCGCCGCTTTGATGTTTTTCGCAGCACGTTCCAAATCCTCTGTTGCCGCTGCGAAGGAAAACCTCATGCAGCATACGCTTTCTTCCCCGTAAGCACTGCCCGGCATTCCGACTACTCCGGCATTTTCCATCAGGTAGTCGCACATTGCAAAGGAGTCCATTCCCTTCACGTCAAAGTATACCCATGCGTAAAACGCACCTTCCGGCAGGTTACAATGCACGCCCTTCGTGCCGTTCAGTATCCCAATAAACATATTCCTTCGCTGTTCGTAAATCCTGCGCATTTCCTCCGTTTCCCTTTTGCAGGCAAAGGCATGTACCGCGCCCTTCTGTAAAAAGCCGCTCATACAGGAAAGGCTGTGTGTATACAGCTTGTACGCCGTTTTGAATACTTCCTCATTGGAAACCATATAGCCCATTCGCCAGCCTGTCATGGCAGCACTTTTGGAAAAACCATTTACCGTAATGACACGCTCACTGACCCTGGCCCTTGCCGCCATGCTGACGCTCTTATTCCCGTCATATACCAGCGTTTCATATACCTCGTCTGAGAGCAGGTAAACCTCAGGGTGCTCCAGCAGGAATGCCTCCAAAATATCCGCCTCGTCCTCATGCAGTATGCACCCAGTAGGATTATTGGGATAATTGATGATGAGAAGCCTTGTCCTTTCGGAATATGCTTCTTCCAGTTTTTCTTTCGTAATACGGTACTGCGTCTGATAATCCAGTTTCACCTTCACACATTTGCCGCCTGCTGCTTGGATAATAGGTTCATAGGAAACCCATGATGGGTCTAGCACGATGACTTCTTCATCAGGGTTCAAAATAGCATTAACAGCTAAGTAAATCGCATTCTTTCCGCCCGGCGTCAGCAGAATATGGTCTGCATTGCAGGAAATCCCATTCTCCTCTGACAACTTTTTCTGAATTGCCGTCCTTAGTTCCGGAATACCGGGGCCGACGACATAGTGTGTATTCCCTTCCAACAGGCTGCGGATTGCACCCATTGTAATTGGTGCCGGTGTGTCAAAATCCGGTTCTCCGCCAGCCAGACTGATGACAGATGAGTCTTTTTTCTGCATCTCTTTCGCTTTTCCCATCAGCGTGACAGAGGCAGAAGGCTGCATTTGTGCAATTTTCTGATTCATGATTGAAACA
>CAMQRG010000221.1 GCA_947036475.1 uncultured Clostridia bacterium | reverse complement strand
AGATAGCGTAGCGTCTCGTGGGCTCGGAGATGTGTATAAGAGACAGGCATACAGACTGTTTAATAAAAAAGCAGGAAATTCTTTTCCCTTTGTTTTTTGTATGCAAAAACCGACAAAATCCCTGAACACCGCCGCCGCCGGCGTCTGACTTAAAAAACCAATCCAAAAGAACCATATATTTTCTTAAGTCAAGCCGCCTCAAATGGGTGTTTTTTTATTGTCCAAAACTCATGAAAAACAATAATAACGGACAAAAAGGAGATGCCCCACCATGAATCGTGAAAACAAACGGAAAAAATATGATAAAAATTATTATAAAACACACCCCTGCACAGAACCGTTCACCTGTAAGGTTTGCGGCAGACTTGTCACCCCCGGCGGCGCAGGCAGCGGCCACCGCAACCACTGCCCGAACTGCCTTTCCAGCCTGCATCTGGATGATGAGCCCGGTGACCGCGCGGCAGACTGCGGCGGCATTATGGAGCCTGTTGCCGTATGGGTGCGGAAAACGGGCGAATGGGCATTGATACACCGCTGCAAAAGATGTGGACAGCTCAGTTCCAACCGCATCGCTGCGGACGATAATCCCATGAAGCTGATGTCCATCGCCATGAAGCCGCTTTCCCTGCCGCCGTTCCCTCTGGAGCGCATTGATGAGCTGACAAAACTTATGGGCGGCAGCTGACGCGGGCAGCGAAATTTTTCAGAAATATTGTAAAACAGCATATTTTGTGCTATTCTAACAAAAACAGGCGGGCGTTTACTAAAAAGAAGGCTTTTTAATAAATGTCCGCTTTCTGCAATACAGGTTACTGCCTTCGCCCGTCAAGAGTATATACCCTTTGTCAGGCAAAGGCAAGGAAAAACAATTACAAAGGAGGAAACAGTATGAAGCTGGAATATCTGGAAAAAGACGAAATATGGGGGAACGCCCCCCACAGGCCTGACCTTGTAGCGGAACTTGCGCAGGGAAAGCGCGGCAGACTGCTCGTTACCATTTACCGCACAGGCGGCGCAGGCCCGCATCCTGTGGTACTGCTTTCGCATGGCTTTCCGGGCGTAGAGAAAAATTTTGATCTGGCGCAGGCTCTCCGGCGCATTGGATTTCATGTTGCCGCGTATCATTATAGCGGCAGCTGGAACAGCGATGGGGACTATGCCTTTACCCATGATATTGAGGACGGCGAAAGCGTGCTGGATTTCATACTGCAAAACGAAACGCTGGGCTTTGATAAAAACAGGATTTTCGCAGCCGGTCAGAGCGTCGGCGGTTTCGTAACCACGCATCTTTTTGCCAGACGAAAAGAACTGCGCGCCGCCGCAGTGCTTGCACCCTGTGATTTGGGTGAAGCCGCAAAAATGGGGACGGAAACAGAAGCCGGAAGGCTCCTTCTGGAAATACTGGCAGATGGTGCCCCTTGGCTGAACGGTACAGACGCTGAAATTCTTCTGAAAGAAATACAGGAGTATACGGAGGATTTCCGTATCTGCAATCTGGCGGAAAACATGGCGGACAGGCCTCTGCTCTGCATCGGTGCGGGGCTGGACGAATGCTGTCCGCCATCGGCGCACTGTCTGCCCTGGGTCAACGCCGTACAGGCCGCAGGCGGAGCCATTCAGTATGAAGAAATGCTGACAGACCATTCCTTCAGCGATATGCGGCTGGATATGATACGCAGGACTGCCATATTTCTTGCAGAGGAATGCGAAAAAGCTGCCCCTGCCGTAAAATAAAAATTTTCCATAACAAAAAACGGCTGTACCAAAATCACTTCTGGCACAGCCGTTTTTTACTCGAAACACCATTTAATATCTTTTCAGGAAATTCCCAAACTTTGTAAACTGCCCCATCCACGTCAGATCTACCGTCCCTGTCGGGCCATTTCTCTGCTTGGCAATAATCAATTCCGCCTGATTTTTCTTCTCCGAATCTGGGAAATAGTATTCATCTCTGTATAAAAATGCCACAACATCTGCGTCCTGCTCAATCGCTCCGGATTCACGCAGGTCTGAAAGCATCGGTCTGTGGTCGGCACGCTGTTCACACGCTCGGCTTAACTGGCTCAGCGCGATTACAGGGGCCTCCATTTCCCTTGCAATGGCTTTCAGGGAACGCGAAATTTCCGAAATCTCCTGCTGTCTGGAATCTGTACGGCCGTCGCCGCTCATTAACTGCAAATAGTCAATCACAATCAGTCCCAGACCCTTTTCCACTTTCAGCCTGCGGCATTTGGAACGCACCTCCATCGGCGTCACGCCCGGCGTATCGTCTATGTAGATAGGAGCCTGCGAAAGCGGACCCATTGCCCGAATCAGGTCTGTCCAATCGCTGTCCGCCAGTTCACCGGTCCGCAGCTTCTGCGCGTCCAGCATCGCTTCGGAGCAAAGCATACGGTTCACCAGCTGTTCGCGGCTCATTTCCAGCGAAAATACTGCTGTCGGCACATTTCCGCGTATCGCCGCATTCTGCACAATATTCAGCGCAAACGCCGTTTTGCCCATAGAAGGACGCGCCGCAAGCAGTACAAGGTCTGATTTTTGAAGCCCTGCCGTTTTCGCATCAAAATCTACAAAACCCGTCGCAACGCCCGTCAGCTTACCCTTTGAGCGGTAAATATCCTCAATCTTTTCAATCGCGTCCACAGCGATATCCCTGATATGGTGGAACTGTTCGGAATGGCGTTTCTGCATGATGTCAAAAATGCCTTTTTCCGCCGTATCCATGATAGTATTGACAGGCTGTTTGGCTTCATAACTCATCTGGGAAACATCGCCGGACATACGAATCAGCTGGCGCAATATGGATTTTTCTTCCACAATAGCGGCATAATGCCGGACATTGACAGAACTGCCCACCGCGCCGGAAACAGTTACCAAAAACGGCAGGCCGCCAATCTGCTCGAACACGCCTTTTTCTTCCAGTTTATTTTTTACCGTTATCACGTCAATCGGCGCGCCGGTATGATAAAGTTCCTCCGCCGCTTCAAACACCATACGATGGTCAGGGCGGTAAAAATCCGCGCCTGACAGCATTTCCAGCGCAGTTGATGCCGCTTCCCTGTCCAGAAACATAGAGCCGAGCACAGCCTGCTCCGCCGTTATATCGTTCGGCGGCGTACTGCGGAAGTATTCATTTTGTCTTTCGTCCTGCTCCATGATTTCACTGCCTTTCTGAAAAACCGCAGGACGCTGTCCCGCACCCTGCAAGCCCTTTGAAAAGGGCTTGACCCCAAACTTTATTATCAGCCGCATATTCATGCGGCTGAAATCATGAAATTTTATGCTATCCGCAAAACGCAGTTTTGCGAAAACGGGTCAAGGGGCCCGCCCCTTGCGGTGGGTTGGAGGCAGCGCCTCCAAGGTCTTTCCTTTTCTCTACCGACCCA
>CAMQRG010000220.1 GCA_947036475.1 uncultured Clostridia bacterium | reverse complement strand
TTTATATTCAGAGCGTTCAAAAAGAACAAAATTGTGAGGAAAACGAGAGTGAATTAAAAGTTTTGGAAACGGAAACAAAGGAAGTAAGCAAAGATGAAATGGAAATGGCGATTCAAAGGGTTGCATATAAGATTCAAGAGATGGAACAGGATTTTAATATTGTAAATAGAGAAGAACGGATTCAAAATGAGAAATTTGACTGCATTATGATGAAACGCATGGCGTTTGAATGGAGGGATGCAGTCATAGATGTTGAGGGTTATTTCGAGGTAGATAAAGAGTCGGGGATGATACAGGATACGCTGTTTGCTTGGTCGATGCCGCGGGAATATTGCGAAGGTTACAGGCAGGCATATATCATGGACATGGTTACGGAATATCCAGTCAGAAAAGTGAATATTCGTGTCAGAGCGTTTTACCCGGAATTAGAGCATATGAATTTATACTACGAAATGACGTGAAGGAGGAAGTCGGTATGAGGGAAACAAAAATGCAGGAAATCCGCCGGAAGGCGCGGGAGCAGACGGAGGAGGACGTTGCCGCGGCATACAGGGAATACCGGAAGGAAAAAGGGCTGGATACGGAGCGTGACGGCATGTCCTGTCCGGAATGCAACGGGGCGGGCATGGTTGTAAAGGAAATTCCGATACTTCGGGTAAAGGCGGGGAAAATCTGCAAAACCTGCGGCGGGAGCGGATTTTTACTGAAAGAGGATTGAACAGATGAAATTGTCTGAAATGGGATTGAAGGAGCTTTGGCGGCTGTTTCCGATACGTCTGGAACCCTGGCGGAAGGAATGGGCACAATGGTTTTGTGAGGAAAAAGAAGAACTGCGGAACATTCTGCCGTTGGAACAGGTCTGTCGAATAGAGCATATCGGAAGCACAGCGATAAGGGGGATATGGGCGAAGCCGACAGTTGATATATTGATTGAGATGAAAGAAGGGCAGGGGCTCAATGATGCTGGCGCGAGGCTGGAAAACAGCGGATATTTACTGATGTCGAAGGATTCGCACAGACTTTCCTATAACAAAGGTTATACGCCGGAGGGCTTTGCGGCGCGGGTGTTTCATATCCATCTGCGGCAGGCGGGTGACCATGATGAGTTGTATTTTCGGGACTGGCTGCGGGCGGACAGGCAGGCGGCAGAGGAATATGAACAGCTGAAGCTGAGGCTTTGGAAGGCATACGAGCATAACAGGGACGGCTACACTGGCGCGAAAGGGGAATTTGTGCGGAGTTGTACTGCGGCAGGACGCAGGGCGTTTGAAGGGCGGTACGAGGAAGGAGAAGAATAATGCAATCAAATTGTGAGAGTTGTATGTATTTTGGATACGATGAGGAATTTGAGGAATATTACTGTGAGGTCAATTTGGACGAGGACGAAATGCAGAAATTTTTGACAGATACAGTTCAGGGGTGCCCATATTACCGCCTGGAAGACGAGTATAAAACAGTGCGGCGGCAGATGTAAAGGAGGATAACATGAGGCTGGAATGGCTGGACGGGGAATTTTGTATTTGCAGATGGGGAAAGGAACGGACGTTTACACAGGGCGGTGAATTTTGGTTCTGGGCAAGGACGGACGTGGAGTGTTCCCTGCTCTGCCCGACGGAAAGTGTACCGGAGGACGCGGAACAGCGGGAGGACGGCTGGAAGGGTTTCCGCATTGCGGGACAGTTAGATTTTTCGCTGATTGGCATACTGGCAGGCATTGCCGGAATATTGGCAGATGCAGGAATCAGCATTTTTGCGGTTTCCACATTTGATACGGATTATATTTTTTTGAAATGGGAAAACGCAGAACGGGCAGAGAACATACTGCGGAAAAATGGATACCAATTTGCATGACGGCAGAGCAGGCACAGGCTCTGCCTTTTTCTATGGCAGCATCTGTTTGGCTGCCATGATTTTCTGATTAAAAATATGGAAACGGGCATACTATGCAGAACGAATACAGGATTGGGAGGGATTCGCGTGGTGTATACGCTGACGTGCAGTCCATCGGTGGAATATGCGGCGGAAGTGGAGGAGTTTTTGCAGGGGATACGGAACTGCTCAAAAAACGAACGAGTCGTTCCAGGCGGAAAAGGAATCCATAGTGCAAAGACTCTGCGAAGCCTTGGTGTGCGGAACACGATACTGGGGTTTTCGGCAGGATTTACAGGGGATTTTCTGGAACGAGAGCTGCGGGAAAAGGGCATTGAAACGGCTTTTATCCGGTTGGAAAAGGGCTTTTCGCGCGTGATGGTCAAAATTCTGGGGCAGGAGGAAAGTGAACTCATTGGAAGTATGCCGGAGATTTTGCCGAAGGAACGGGACGGCCTGCTTGTACAGCTGGACAGGCTGCAAAAAGGCGATATTCTGATACTTTCCGGAGACGATGCACCTGATGGGCTTTATGAGCAGATATTGAAACGATTGGCAGGGCGGGACGTTTTTACCATAGTGGATACATCGGGGGAAACGCTCCCGCGAATTTTGCGGCAAAAGCCATTTCTCATCAAGCCGAATAAACAGGAGTTGGAAGACTTTGCCGGACGACGGCTGTTTACATGGCAGGAAATGCTGAGGGAAGGGCGGCGCATGCAGGAACTGGGAGCGGAAAATGTGTTGATTTCACTTGCGGCAGAGGGCGCGGTGCTTTTGAGCGGGAAAGACGTGTTGTGCGGAGAAGCTCCGCGAGGGGAGGCGTTCCGGCCTGCGGGGGCAGGAGATGCGATGCTTGCAGGGGCTGTTGCCGGCTGGCTGCGGACAGGGAGTTTGCGGGAAGCTCTGCGGCTGGGGATTGCGGCGGGGAGTGCAAGTGTATTTTGCAGAGGGCAGGCAGAGGAAATACAGCGGTTTTATGATGAAATCGTTATAAGGGGCATGGGGTGAGAAAAGAGATGGGGACAATATGCTGTTTTGCGAAGGAGAAAAGGGGATATATGTATTTGGGAAGAGTGCAGCGAAGGCAGAGATAAAAAAGTTAGAAATAATTCACATTTTATATTGACAAGGGGAATTGAAAGTGATATATTTATAACATCAAGAAGTTAGAAATATATCACTTGGAGGCGTGGAGTATGAAAACAAAAGTTACATTAAAAGAACTGGTAGGAACGAAAATCATCTATGCGGTACTCCTTGTCAGCTATTATTGGATGTGGGCAAGACGGGACTGGCATGATTACTATGAAACGATACAGATGATGATTGGTATATTTACCCTTGTATTTTTTCTGTTGCAGGCAGGGCGTATTCGGAAATACAGCAGGGAAGAAAAGGACGAAATGGCAATCCGGAATCTGTACAGGACGGACGCTGCCGGATTAAAAATCATGGTTGCGGCTGTAAGCATCATTGCGTTTGTGTCCGCAATTTTTCGCATAGAAGGAAGAATGACGGGTTACGCGCTTGTTGGCATGATACTGGTGTTAACGGTAATACGC
>CAMQRG010000219.1 GCA_947036475.1 uncultured Clostridia bacterium | reverse complement strand
CTGTTTTGGTAACCTTTCCGCTGTCCGCCAGCAGAAACGCAGCCGTATCCAGGTCAAAATCTCCGCCTGTGTCATAGCGGTTGGTATCCCAGCCAAGCCCGACAACGACCTTTGTCAGCCCGGGATTGCCTTTTGTCAGACTGACCTTCTGTCCTTTTTGCAGGTTTACTCCCATTTCCAAATCCTCCTTTATGCCACTTCAATTCCATAATGTCCGCAAAGCGCGGCAAGACCGCCCTGAAAACCGCTGCCGATGGCGTTAAACTTCCATTCACCGTTATGGCGGTAAAGTTCACCAACAACAACTGCTGTTTCAATGGAGAAATCCTCTCCCAGATCATAATGAATCAATTCTGTATTTGTGGCTTCGTCCACAATACGGATAAACGCGTTGGAAACCTGTCCAAAATTCTGACGGCGTTCCTCCGCTTCATAAATCGTAACGGTAAAAGCAATTTTCTGCACATTCGCGGGAATCTTCGTCAGGTCAACCTGAATCTGCTCGTCATCGCCTTCGCCTTCACCTGTCAGGTTATCGCCCATGTGCTTTACAGCTCCGCTGTTATGCTCCAGATTGCCGTAGAATATAAATTCCTTTTCTGTGATGCATTTTCCATTTTCGCCCAGCATGAACGCCGCCGCGTCCAAGTCAAAATCTGCGCCGGAATCATAAGCGTTTACATCCCAGCCAAGGCCGACCATGATATTTTTCAGCCCGGGGTTCCCCTTTGTTAAATCTACCTTTTGTCCCTTAGATAAATTGATTGGCATTGCTATTACCTCCTTAAGTCATACAGCTTATTATTTTTTTGTGCCTTTCGGCATGTGATACTGTTTTTCAAAGTCAGCCTTAATTGCCTCAAGCCTTACCTGGTCTTCTTCTCGTTTCTTCTTCGCGTTCTCCTGAATCTGGCGTGTTTCTTCAATGCCATTCACAATTGTGCGCCATGTATTTTCCAGAGTTTCTATCTGAATGGAACTGCCTGTTGCAAGCCTTGTTGTCATTTTTGCCTGTTCCACAGTGTTCCTTGCATTCTTCATCAGCATTTCATTTGTTTTTTCATCAAGCGCGGCCATCGCCTCCGCCTGTAATCTCTGCCGTTTCAGCATAATCGCCTGTGCAAGAGCCTGTTTGAATACGGGCAGTGTAATAATGAACGCCGAATTGATTTTGCGGACAAGATTCATATTGCTGAACGCCATCGTTTTCATCATGGGAATGGACTGCATCGCCACATTTTCCGCAATACGCAGGTCCTGTGTCCTCTGCTCCAAAAGCATCAGAGACTGGTTCAGGCTCTGGATTTCAAACTCAATGGAATTATCGCCCGTCTGCGCCATATCGTCCCGCCTCTGCGCGATGTATGCCTCAATCTCCTTACAGCCCTGTTCGCCCGCAAGGATATATTTTACCAGTTCGTGATAATAATTCACATTCGCCTCAAACATCTGTTCCAGCTTCCGGTTAGACTGCTTGATTTCCCCTTCGTACCGTTTCAGCTGCACATAGATTTTATCGACTTCCTCACCCATCGTGTGGTATTTTGCCAGTATCTTTTCCAGCTGCTTGCGCAGATTACCAAACAGCTTTCCGAACAGGCCGGGTTTTTCCTTAATTTCCTCAATGTCAAACTTGGACATTATTTTTGCCAGCGTATCCAGCATGACCCGGGATTCGTCAATCTGCGCCATATTCATACTGTTCAGCACAATATCCGATGCCTTGGAAACCTCCTCCGCCGCCGATGCGCCAAAAGAAACGATGCTTTCCATATTGTACACTTCAATCTGGCTTGCCAGCGCGTCCACCTCCGCGGAATTAACAAGCAGCTGGTTCATTTTTTCCCTGTCCGCCGCAATATCATATTCCTGCACCGCCTGCATCTCCTGTACTTCCTGCACTTCCAAAACAGGCTGCAGCTCTTTCTTTGCAAAATCCAAACCCATGACTCATTTCCCCCTTTTGAATATTCTATCCCGCCACGAAGGGCGTGCGCCATGCGGAACGCCGACAAACTCCGGTGCCCGCAGGTCATACAGGTAATCGCCGATGCGATATTCCTCCGCCAGCTGTTTATTGAAATAGTTTTCTATATTTCGATAACCCGTAGGTACGAAAAACACAACGTCAAACCCTACCAGATTCAAAAACGCTGTCAAAATACAGTCTTCCAGAGAAGGCATTGCCTCATCTGTCAGGATATAAAGCAGCTTCGGGTTTTTCTTTGTAAAATCAAAGCCCTGTATCATCCGCAGAATCTGCTTATCCAGATTCAGTGCGGTAGAAACAATCGTGTATTCCGTACCGTTCTGGAATGTTCCGCGTATCGTTTTCTGCGCCAGCAAAAGCTGTAACTTGTCCAGAATATGTTCCTGCATCTCCTCCCGCAGAAAACCGTACTGATAAGCCGAATGCGCCTTGATTTTCTCCCTTTGCAGCTTTCCGTTTTTCAAAAACGTTACCGCATAGGGCTTGATGGGATTTTCGTCTGTCGGCTCTATGAACGGTGCTTTGCGTATCACAAACGTATCTGCCGTTACCAGCTTTTTTACATCTGCCCAATATTGCTGGATATTGCCGTCTTTCACGCCTGATACTTTCGCAAAAAGCACCGGCAGCATTGCCGTATTTCCAGTCGTATCAAAATTCGGGCGGTATTTCAGTTCCTCATCCCAAAGTATTGCAATTTCCTCATACATCGTCCGCAGCGTCACACTGTCCGCCTTGGCATACTGCTGTATGCGGTAAAGCCCGCTGTCCCCATAAAGGCTTGTATCCAGCTCCCGTTCCGCACGGTAGGCGTCCGTATCCAGCCGGACAGCAGCGTCCTCCCCGGGGAAATTTTCCAGCCTCAGCGTTTCCAGGTAGTTTTTATCAAGCAGCCATCGGTCTGAAAGACAGCATTCCCTTGCCAAATCAGGACGCAGTATCAAAACATCTGTCGGCAGACAGGACAACAGCCTCATAAACGCTGCTTCTGCCGTGTTCCCGCAGCCTCCCAGATAGATAAAACAGGGAAACAGACGTTTTTTTCCGCCGGAAAACAACTGCGGCTGATAGCGTTTCAGCCAGCATAACAGCGTCACACCTCTGTTCACCACCCTGTTGACAGGCTCCTGCCCCACCCCGTCCAAAAGCGTTTCAACAAACGCCGCCTGCATCAGCTTTTGCAGTTCAAGGTCTGACGGGAAACTGATATTCTTCCTTAAATCCAAAACCGCCTGTTCACAGTCCCTGTAATTCTGGCGGGAAACCGCTTGAATTTCCTCCACAGTCGGCTTGGGTATGGCATTTTCCACAATAACAACCGGACGTTTTTTCTGCTTCATCTCCAAATAAAAGCGGTGCAGTTCGCCGGGATAGGAAGAAGCGTCCTCTGCGCCGTTCTGTCTCTTATACACATCTGACGCTGCCGACGACTCCTCACGTGTAGATCTC
>CAMQRG010000218.1 GCA_947036475.1 uncultured Clostridia bacterium | reverse complement strand
TACACGTAAGGAGTCGTCGGCAGCGTCAGATGTGTATAAGAGACAGCCATATGCCTGTACCAAATTCTGAAATGCATAAAAGATGCGGAATCTTTGTTGACAAAAAAAGAGATGCACGGTATATTGATGAAATAAAGAAACTTTATGTTTTGCTTTGACATAGAATTTACCAGCAGATAAAAATATCACGTTACGAAGGGCTGGTGTTATACATGAAAAGTTTTGTAGATGCACATTGTGATACTATTGTAAAACTCTGCGGGCGCGGAGGGGAACTGCGGGAAGCTCCCTGTATGCAGCTGGACTTAAAGCGGCTGGAAATATTTCCCGGCGCAGTGCAGTTTTTCGCGGTTTGGCTGGACCCGATATATTACCCGATTGCCATGCGGCAGACTATGAAATACATAGCGTTTTACCACAGGCAGATGGAAAAAAATGCTGAAAGTATCCGTCATGTCAATACCTTTGCGGATATCCTGCAAAATAAAGAGTGCGGCAGGCACAGCGCAGTTTTATCTCTGGAAGGCGGGGAGGCGTTGGAAGGCGAACTTTCCGCTCTGGAAATCTATCACCAGCTGGGTGTGCGTGCAATGACGCTGACGTGGAACCACAGAAACACACTTGCCGACGGAGCCGCAGAAAACATCACAGGCGGCGGACTGACCCATTTCGGGCGGGAAGTAGTGCGGGAAATGGAACAGCTGAATATGCTGGTAGATGTTTCGCATCTTTCTGACGCCGGTTTTTGGGATGTGGAGCGTCTGGCGCAAAAACCGTTTATCGCCAGCCATTCCAACGCAAGGGCTGTCTGCTCTCATGCCCGCAATCTGACAGACGATATGCTCCGCGCTCTTGCGGCAAAAGGCGGCGTAGCGGGGCTGAATTTTTACCCTGACTTTTTGCGGGAAAACGGAGACGCCGGAATAGACGAAATCATCTGCCACTCATCACACATGCTGGACGTTATGGGCGAAGACCATGTTGGTCTTGGCAGCGACTGGGACGGTATCGGGACAACCCCTGTGGATTTGCGGCATACAGGTGAACTTGCGGCTCTGTTCGCGCGCATGGAACAGGAATTTGGAGCCGAAATTGCAGAAAAACTGCGGGAAGGAAATTTCCTGCGGGTACTGCGGGAATGTCTTGCGCCATAAACGGCTTAAAGAGTACGGAAGGAGTAATCACATGAAACTGGTGGTGGTAAAGGCTGTGGCGATCATGGTGGTTGTAGCAGTCCTGGGTGTTTTCTTTTTTGATGGAATCGGCAGACATCCATATAAGCGTGATGAACTGGAAAGCGAATTTCTTTCAAAAGCGGCAGAGCTTGGTGCGGAACACAACAGTACAGAAGCGACACTTTCCAAGGAATTCGGCAACAGCGTTACATTTCTTCTGGAAACAGAAGATGGAGAACGTGCCTGTGGGACATACATTCGCAGTCTGTTTACTCACAAATATAAAGAATATAAATATTATTTCGGCGTAAACGGCGTACTTGCATTGGACGATTTCACTTATTCCGTAAGCGACGGTGCAATGATGTACCAGCTGAATCTGAAATTTGGAGAAAATCCGTCCATCGAGCCCGGGGACGAAGTCGCGCCGCTATTATATTATAAATTCGCTGGGCTGTGCGCCATATCAATGGGCGTATTCGGCAGCAGAATTTTCTTCCGAAAGAAAAAATAAGGCTACAGCCAGAAAGACCTTGAGGGAGATGTCCGCAAGGTCTTTTATGAAAATACTTTTTATGAGGTGAATACGATATGGAATTGTCAAGAAAAGCAATGGGCATAAAACCCTCCAGCACAATGGAAATTTCCTCCAAAGCGGCACAGCTGAAAGCCGAGGGGAAAGATGTTGTTGCATTTGCGGCAGGCGAACCGGATTTTGATACGCCGGAACACATCTGTCAGGCGGGAATACGCGCAATCGAAACCGGTATGACGCGCTATACTCCGGCAGCAGGAACACCTGCGCTCCGTCAGGCGGTCTGTGGAAAGCTGAAACAGGATAACGGGCTGAACTATACGCCCGCGCAGGTCGTTATCAGCAACGGAGCAAAGCACTCCCTGATGAACGCTTTCCTCGCCATTCTCAACGAGGGGGACGAAGTGCTGATTCCTGCACCCTACTGGCTCAGTTATTCCGAAATGGTACGGATTGCAGGAGGCGTGCCCGTTATCATCCATACGAAAAAAGAAAACCAGTTTATGCTGACGAAGGAAGAACTGGAACAGGCATACACTCCGAAAACAAAAGCTCTCGTACTGACAAGCCCCTCCAATCCGACAGGCATGGTAACCTCTCGGAAAGACCTGGAAATGGTCGCGGATTTTGCTGTGCGTCATGACATATTTGTAATTTCTGATGAAATATACGAAAAACTGATTTACGACGAAGATAAACAGCATATCAGCATCGCTTCACTCGGTAAGGAAATTTACGATAGAACAATCGTTATCAACGGCATTTCCAAAAGCTATGCCATGACAGGCTGGCGCATCGGCTATGCTGCCGCACCTTTAGAAGTCGCAAAGCTGATGGCATCGCTTCAGTCCCATATGGCTTCAAACCCGAACTCCATCGCACAGGAAGCGGCTCTGGCCGCTCTGGAAGGCTCTCAGAACTGTGTGGCAGAAATGTGCGCAGAATTCCGCAAACGGCGGGACTATATCTTTGAACGCGAAGAAGCTATTCCCCTGCTCTCCGCATTGAAACCGGAAGGCGCATTCTATCTTTTTGTGGACATTTCCGAAACATATGGCAAACGCTGCGGAGAAAAGGAAATTCATTCTGCGGCTGATTTTGCGTCCGCCCTTCTGGAACAGAAATATGTCGCGGTCGTACCCTGCGCAGATTTCGGCATGCCGGATTATATGCGCCTTTCCTACGCAACAAGCATGGAGCTTATTAAAAAAGGCATGGACAGGATAGAGGAATTTGTGAAAGAATTGCAGTAATATAAAAGGAGGAACCGGCTGATGAGCTATGAAGTACTGGAAAGCAAAACAACCCATGTGGGGAAAATTGTGAAAGTGCAGCTGGATACACTGCGTATGCCGGATGGAAAAACAGCCCAGAGAGAAACTGTTGTACGGGGCAAAAATGCCGCCGCCGTACTCCCTGTGGATTCCGATGGAAATATCATATTTGTGCGGCAATACCGCCACGCATTCAGGGAAATGCTTCTGGAAATTCCCGCAGGCATATTGGAGGACGGCGAAGATGGCGCAGCAGGAGCGGCGCGTGAATTGGAAGAAGAAACCGGAAAAAAGCCTGGAAAGCTGGATTTTCTCTGCGAATTTTACCCAACCGTCGGGTTCTGCACAGAACGCATATTCATTTATTTCGCAACAGACCTGCAAGAAGGACAGCAAAAGCTGGATGAAGATGAATTTGTGGAAATCGAATCGCGCACACCAGCGGAGGCAGTGGAAATGATTC
>CAMQRG010000217.1 GCA_947036475.1 uncultured Clostridia bacterium | reverse complement strand
GCAGCGCCCTCAAGGTTTTGAGTTTAGTTATAAACTCTGCAAATGGGACACTCCCGAACATCTGCATTTTCTCTGCTACCCACCCACGCATTGAAGCCAGACAGAATATGTGATAGTATTAAAACCATAAATCAATTCTTACAGGGAGGAATATAAAATATGGACCTGTCAAAATTTAAGTGGACAAGAGAACCGGAACATTTTTCCATCAAAGATAATAAAATTGAAATTATTACCAAGCCCTATACTGATTTATGGCAAAAAACATTTTATCATTTCCAGAATGACAACGCCCCTCTTTTCCAGATGGAAACAGCAGAAAAATATTTCAGCTTTCTTGTAAAAACAGATTTTAGTGACAGCCATAAAAGATTTGACCAATGCGGTATCGTTATGTATCTGGACAGTGAAAACTGGCTGAAAGCCTCTGTCGAGTACGAAACTGAAAAATATCAGCATTTGGGAAGTGTTGTTACCAATAATGGTTTTTCCGACTGGGCAACAACGGCCATAGATGTTTCCACAAAAACCATGTGGTACCGTTTCAGCCGAAGGGAAGACGATTATCGCATCGACTCCTCTCCTGATGGGATTGCCTTCCAGCAAATGCGAATCTGCCATATGCATCACGGCAAAGGAAAAATACAATTCGGCATTTATGCCTGTTCCCCTGAAAATTCTTCTTTTAAAGCAGTTTTTTCTAATATGCAGCTAATAGAATGCCAATGGCAGGCACATGACGGGCAGCCGCCAGACAAAGTTTTCTGATATGACAAAGTTTCCGGAGTCTTTTGATTACGTGACCCATGTCACGGGAATCGCCTGCGGAAACGGCTGTCTTTCCGGCGGAAAATACTGCGGTGTCGCACCACAGGCACAAATTGTTTCGGTCAAAATCCTCGACCGCTATGGGCAGGGAAATTCCGCCCAGGCTGTAACCGGCCTTCGATGGATAATGGACAATGCCCGCAAATATAATATAAAAGTAGTAAATCTTTCCATCGGCACAAACGACAGAAAAATCAACCTGCCCCTGAAAGACGCCGTTGAACGGCTCTGGCGTATGGGCATCGTCGTAGTTGCAGCCGCCGGAAACCCTGATGAGCGCAACGGCTACCGTCCACCCCCCGCGGTCAGCTCCGGTGTGCTCTGCGTCGGCGCATGGGAGGATCGAAACTATTTCCACCAGCCTGCTTTTTCTTTTTTTACGCGGGAAGAAAATATTATGCCTGATTTATGGGCGCCCGGCGACGACGTGATTTCTGTCCTTTCCCCGGATTATGATTTTTCCCTGCCAAACCGCAGCCGGGATAAAATCGTAGACGGACGCTATATCCGCATGAGCGGCGCGTCTATGGCAACGCCTCTTGTCAGCGGGGCAGCCGCCCTCCTGCTGGAAAAATATCCCCGCGCCCGCCCAGAGGAAATCAAACGGTTGCTCCTCCAGGCGGCGGATTGGAACAATGGGCTGATGGACCGGGAACTGTGCATGAAGCTATCAAGAAAGGTGGTCAAATGATATGTCCGAAAGCAATGTAGCAAACCTTGCGAAAACCTTACAGCAGACTGACGGGCTGGAACGGGATTTTTTCCAGATGTTTTCCAGCCTGCGGGATACCATAGAAAAGGAGTACCTTCTGAAAATCCGTTCCGCCGCCAATCAGGAAAAGGCCATTGCAGTCGAACACCCGCCCCGGGAGGTTACGCTTCTGCGCGCGCTTTCTGCCTTTACGGACGAAAGCGGCAAACGCCAGATAGACCAGATGACCCGCGGCCTGCTGTTCCTCCATTCCATACAGAATGTACAGAAGGGCCTTTTGGACGTTTCCAGCGCCGGAAATCTGCTGGAGGCACGCAGTACGGACTCCCCTTCGGATTCCAGCCAGCCGTCAGCACGTTCCACACAAATGGCGGGGCTGTTCCTCCTTCTTGCCCTCGCGGATCAGTTCTGATTCCTTCTGAAAAATACAAAAGTCCGGAAATACCATAAAACGGTATTTCCGGACTTTATCATATCAGGGACAAGCCCCTGAATTCCGCCTTATTCAGACTTTGTTTCTTCCGCCTGTGCAGGAGCTTCCGCCTGTGCAGGAGCCTCAGCCGCAGGAGCAGGAGCTTCTGCCTTAGGAGCTGCTGCTGGTGCAGGTGCCGCTGCCGCGGGAGCCGCAGGCTTCTTGCCTGTCAGCACGCCCTTCGGGCATTTATTCGCGCAGATGCCGCACGCCTTACACTTATCATAGTCAATAACCGCAAGGTTATCCACAACATGAATCGCGTCAAACGGACAGTTCTTTTCGCAAATCTTGCAGGCAATGCAGCCAGTAGAACATACGGGCATTACATTTTTGCCTACATCTTTGGAAGAACACTGCACTTTTACTTTCTTCTTTGCCGGAAGCAGTTCAATGATATGCTTCGGGCATGTGGAAACGCACTTGCCGCAGGCAACGCACTTTTCCTTATCAATTACGGCAATGCCGTCCACAATTTCAATTGCGCCGAACGCACAGGCTTTTTTGCAGCTTCCCAGACCAAGGCAGCCATAAGAACAGCTTTTCGCGCCCTGTCCAGCCAGCTGAACAGCCATATTGCAGTCGTCGATGCCGAAATAATCATATTTCTCTTTTGCTTTCTCGCATGTACCGCCGCATTTTACAAAAGCAGCCATCGGTTCAGAGGAAGAAGCCTCAACGCCCATAATCGCGCCAACCTTTTCCGCAACACCCGCGCCGCCAACAGGGCAGGCATTTACGGGAGCAGTACCCGCAACAATTGCGGATGCACAGCCGCCGCAGCCAGGGAAACCACAGCCGCCGCAGTTTGCGCCGGGCAGCGCTTCCAGCACCTGGCCGATTCTGGGGTCTTCCTCAACCTTGAACACCTGGCTCGCAACGCCAAGGCACGCGCCGAAAACAACGCCAATACCGCCAACGCTCAGGACGGGATATACAATACTCATCGGATCCATTCTTGTTTACCCTCCTTCTCTTACAGTTTAATCAGACCGGAGAAGCCCAGGAACGCGATGGACATCAGGCCCGCTGTTAGCAGAGCCATAGGGAACCCATCAAAGGCCTTCGGTGTGTCATTATCAGCAATTCTTTCACGGATACCCGCAAACAGCACGATAGCCAGCGCGAAACCGATTGCGCCGCCCAGCGCGTTCAGAACAGACTGGATAAAGTTGTAATCCTTCTGCATATTCAGAACAGCAACGCCGAGCACCGCGCAGTTTGTCGTAATCAGGGGCAGGAATACGCCCAGAGCCTGATAAAGTGCAGGAGCAGCTTTTTTCAGGAACATTTCAACGAACTGCACCAGAGACGCGATAACCAGAATAAACGCAATGTTGTACAGGTATGTAATGCCCAGCGGAACAAGGATAAACGCGTAAACCAGCCACGCTACCGCCGCCGCAAGCTGTCTCTTATACACATCTGACGCTGCCGACGACTCCTTACGTGTA
>CAMQRG010000216.1 GCA_947036475.1 uncultured Clostridia bacterium | reverse complement strand
CTACACGTAAGGAGTCGTCGGCAGCGTCAGATGTGTATAAGAGACAGTTCTTTGCTTCTTTCTTTGAAAGAAAGATTCGGAGTTTCATATATTGGTTGAAAAATATAATCTTGAAAATAAGGAGGAGTTTTGACATGGAGGAACAGAAGAAAATCAAAAAAATCGGTGTGCTGACAAGCGGCGGGGACGCGCCGGGTATGAACGCGGCGATTCGTGCAGTTGTCAGAACAGGACGCTATTTTGACCTGAATGTAATCGGTATCCGCAAGGGGTATAACGGCCTGATTAACGGCGAAATCAAGGAGATGTACAGCAGAGACGTCTCCAATGTAATGAATCTTGGCGGCACGATACTGCATACGGCGCGCTGCCCGGAAATGATGACGACGGAAGGTCTGGACAAAGCGGCAGCGATTTACAAAATCCTGAGCCTTGACGCGTTGATTGTCATTGGCGGAGATGGTTCCTACCGCGGTATGGCGGAGTTGGCGAAACGCGGCGTGAACTGTGTTGGTATTCCTGCTACAATCGACTTGGACATGAACAACACAGAATACACCATTGGGTTTGATACGGCTGTCAATACGGGAATGGATGCGCTGAATAAGCTGCGAGATACTTCCAGTTCACATGAACGCTGCTCCGTTGTAGAAGTTATGGGTCGCGATGCGGGCTATATCGCTGTTTGGTGCGGCATGGTCGGCGGCGCGGAGGACGTAATGTTCCCTGAAGAAAAAGACACAATTGACAGCAAAGAGGTTATCCAGCAGATTCTGGCAAACAGAAGCACAGGCAAGCGGCATAACCTGATTGTTGTGGCAGAAGGCGTAGGCGGCACGCAGAAGCTGGCGAAGGATATACAGGAGATTACGGGTATTCAGACACGTGCAACGATTCTGGGGCACCTGCAGAGAGGCGGCAGCCCTACGGCAACAGACAGAATGCATGCGTCCATGATGGGTTATTATGCAGTAAAGGCTTTGCTGGAAGGCAGGGAAAATATTGTTATTGCCTATAACAAGGGGCAGTATGAGGTGCTGGATCTGTTTGAGGCGCTGGATATGAAGAAATCGCTGGACAAGGAAATTTATGATGTTGTAAAGATTTTGTCGATTTAAGGACTTGTGTATTCTAAGGAATACGAACGAATTTTATGGCAGATCGGCTGCATGGATACGCAGCTGAAAGCAGGCGGAAGGGCGCAAAGCGGCGTCCTGTGGCCTGAATAAAAGGAGGGAATTTGCATATGCGCAGAACGAAGATTGTCTGCACGCTGGGGCCCGCTACCAACGATGTGGAAACAATGAAAAAACTGATTGAAAGCGGATTGGATGCGGCAAGAATCAACTTTTCTCATGGGACATACGAAAGCCATGGGGAAACCATTGCGAAGCTGAAACAGGCGCGCGAGGAAATGAATGCGCCGATTCCGCTGATTTTGGATACGAAGGGGCCGGAAATTCGTATCCGCACGTTTGCCGAAGGGAAAATCCATTTGGAGGTTGGCGATAAGTTTACTTTGACAACAAAAGAAGTAGAAGGCGACCAGAACATGGTTTCCGTTACCTATAAGGATATGCCGAATGACTTGCAGCGTGGTTCCCGCGTGCTTCTGGACGATGGGCTCATAGAACTGCGGGTGGAAAGCGTAGAGGCGGAGGACATTCACTGCGTCGTTGTAAACGGCGGTAATCTGAGCTCCAATAAGGGCGTAAATATCCCGGGCATTAAAGTGAACCTGCCTTCCCTGACGGAAAAGGATATTTCCGATTTGAAATTTGGCGTGGAAAATGGTTTTGATATTGTGGCGGCTTCTTTTATTCGCCGTGCTGCGGACGTAACAAATATCCGCAGAATTCTGGAGGATTTTGGCGGCGAAAATATACAGATTATTTCAAAAATTGAAAACCAGGAGGGTGTGGACAACATCGACAGTATCCTGGAGGTTTCTGATGGCATTATGGTTGCCCGCGGCGATTTGGGTGTGGAAATTCCGGCGGAGGAAGTGCCTCTTGTGCAGAAGATACTGATTGCGAAAGCGAACCGCTGGGGCAAACCGGTTATTACGGCAACACAGATGTTGGAAAGCATGGTAAACAGCCCGCGTCCGACAAGAGCCGAGGCGAATGATGTTGCCAATGCTATTTTTGACGGCAGCGATGCGATTATGCTTTCCGGAGAAACTGCTATGGGCAATTATCCCGTTGACGCGGTGGCTACAATGGCGCGTATTGCACAGAAGGCTGAGGGCAGCATGAAATATGGGACGAAGCTGGACAGCCAGACAGAGCCGGAACGCGTGAATATCACAAATGCAATCAGCCTTGCGGCATGTGCAACGGCGGCGGAGCTGAATACAGCCTGCATCTGCACGATTACGCAGTCTGGTTTTACAGCACGCATGATTGCGAAGCACCGTCCTGTATGCCCGATTGTGGCTGGTACGCCGAACGAACGCGCATGGCGGCAGATGAACCTGATCTGGGGCTGCAAATCTCTGCACTACGAAGGAGATCTGCCAAAAGGCGGCGTATTTGATGCAGTGATGAAGATTGCGGAGCGCAGCGGACTGGTGAATAATGGCGATACGGTCGTGCTGGCAATGGGAATGCCCGTTGGCGTCAGCGGCGCAACAAATACACTGCGTGTGGATATTGTGGGCGATATTCTCTGTAAAGGCACTGGTACGGGTACAAAGAAGGCAAGCGGACGTGCGCGTGTTATCAAAGTGCGCGATGACATGGAACATACCTTCCAGAAAGGCGATATTCTGGTGACAACGGCTACGGACAACAGCTTTATGCCATATATCCAGAAAGCATCTGCGATTATTGTAGGGCCGATGGACCAGAATGTGGACTGCCACGCGCAGATTGCGGGCAGTGCGCTGGATATTCCGGTTATTGTATGCAACCAGAAGGTTGTAGATTTTGTGCCGAATGATGCGCTGATTACGGTTGACGCAGAAAAGGGCTTTGTATACAAGGGGATTCCGAAGCGGTAAGAAAGACATGAAGGAAAGACCTTGGGGCTCAGCCCCAATGCCCCGTAAGGGCAAAATGCCCTTGACCCATTTTCAGCCGCGCATTTGCGCGGCTGGAGTTATAAACAGGGTTTCTAATTTCAGGTAAAATAATTTTTGCTGTTGCAATGTGGCTGATAGTAAAATTCAAGGTCAGAGCATTTTGTTTTGTAAATGGGCTTTCATTTTGCCGCTATTTTTTGGCGGGGGATAGCCCCAGTCCCTTTTTTGAAAGAAAAGGGACAAAGAACTTTACTCGTTGTATTTTACTACGATGGAGAAATTCCTCAGTTAAGGTATCCGCAAAACGTAGTTTTGCGGCAAGTGGGTCAAGGGCAGAATGCCCTTGCGGAGGTTTGGAGGCAGAGCCTCCAGGGTCTTAAAAAGGTCTTAAAAAGGTCTTAAAAAGGTCTTAAAAAGGTCTTAAAAAGGTCTTAAAAAGGTCTTAAAAA
>CAMQRG010000215.1 GCA_947036475.1 uncultured Clostridia bacterium | reverse complement strand
TAGCGTAGCGTCTCGTGGGCTCGGAGATGTGTATAAGAGACAGTATCAAAACAGCCATGTATATCCGACATCACATAAATCACACTGCCGCCTCCATTCCGCGTTACAAAGCCGCTCATTTCTTATTAAATATAGCATAGCACAAAACCGCAAAAATGCAAGCCGGCGGGCGAAAGCGGACAGCCTCCCGCGCATATCATATACAGAAAGGGGCTGTGTCTATGGGAAATATTTCGACCTGTAACAACATATTTCAAAACGGGACGGACGCACCGAAACCAAAGCAGTTCACGCTGGCGTGGGTACAGCTAATCAATGAAATGGAGCGCGCCAAAACATTTCCGGCAGAAGCGCAGACAGAACGGCAGACATGAGGGCAGCGGTTTACTGCCGTCTTTCGGAGGAGGACCGCGAAAAACGCTCTGCATCTGAGGACAGCACAAGCATACAAAACCAACAGTCGATGCTTTTACAATACGCCGCGCGTCAGGGCTGGGAAATCTACCGCATTTACAGCGACGATGACTATGCAGGCGCAGACCGTTCCCGTCCTGCATTCCAGCAGCTCCTGCGGGACGCCGAAGCACGCCGCTTTGACGTTATCCTCTGCAAAACACAGTCCCGCTTTACGCGCGAGCTGGAATTAGTGGAAAAATACATACATGGGCTGTTCCCTCTCTGGGGAATCCGCTTCATCAGCATTGTGGATAACGCAGACACCGCGAACAAAGGCAACAAAAAATCCCGCCAAATCAACGGGCTTGTGAACGAATGGTATTTGGAAGACATGTCTGAAAACATCCGCAGTGTGCTGACGAACCGGCGGGAAAACGGGCTGCATATCGGCTCAACAGTATTATACGGCTACCGCAAAGACCCCGAACACAAGGGGCATCTGCTCATTGACGAGGAGGCAGCGGCAGTTGTGCGGGAGGTATTCACACTGTTTGCGCAGGGTATGGGAAAAACTGCCATCGCACGTTTGCTGAACGACAGGGGTGTCCCCAATCCAACGGAATACAAAAGGCAGAAAGGCTTGCGGCACAGCCAGCCAAAGCACGAACACAGCACGCTCTGGAAATATGCCGCCATTGCGGATATGCTGGAAAATGAAATGTACACCGGCACGATGGTACAGGGCAGATATGGCAGTGTGTCTTACAAAACAAAGCAGAACAGGCCGCGCCCGCGGGAAACGTGGTACCGCGTGGAGGGCACGCACGAAGCCATTATTGACAGAGAACTGTGGGAGCGCGTCCGGCTTCTGCGCGAACAGCGGGCAAAGCCCTTTGCATGCGGCAATGTCGGATTGTTTTCCCGAAAGGCATGCTGCGCGGCATGCGGCTATTCCCTCCGCTCCACCAAAAGCAAGGGGCGCAGATACCTCACCTGCCCCAACCGCCATATCGCTAAGAACGCATGCAGCGGCGCGTTTATCTCCGAAGAACGCCTTGAAAACGCCATACTTGACGAACTTTTGCGGTTCACCAACGCATATCTGGACTGGGACGCTCTGGAACGCGGCGTTACACTCAGCGGCAGTCTGGACGCACAGCGGGCATGCCTTTTGAAGCGCATTTCCGTCTGCGAAAAAAAGACGCAGGAATGTACCAAAGCTACACGTACACTTTATCTGGATAAAGTAAAAGGTATCCTTTCCGAAAACGATTATATTGAGCTTGCGCAGGAATTTGCCCATGAAAAAACGCGCCTTTCGGACGCGTTGGCTGAGATGCAGGCTGAACTTACAGAAATCGAAATCCGCATCGCAGCAGGAGAAAACCACAGGGAACTGCTCCGGCAGTACACCACGCCCAGCCGCCTGACGCGGGAAATTGTGGAGCAGTTCATAGACCACATAGACGTGGGACGGCGGATTCCCGGAACGCGGAACGTTCCCATATGCATTTATTGGAAGTTCTGACCCGTCAGTGGAGTGAAAACACCAGCAGAACGGCCAGAAAACAGAGGTTTGTAAACGTAAACCAACGGAAATATGTCCCCTTTACGTCACCCTCCTCCCGCGCAATAAATTTGTAAGAAATCAGGCTTGCCATCGAAGCAATCAGCGTCCCCAGCCCGCCGATATTCACGCCGACAATCAATGAAGAAAGGTCGTTTGTAAAGCCCGAAAGCAGTAACGCCGCGGGAACATTGCTGATAATCTGGCTGGCGGCCGCTCCCGCAAGCAGTTCGTTTCCGGAAACGGCACGCCGCAGGAAATCGTAAAACACCGGCAGTCTGCCGATATTGCCAATGAATATGAAAAAACCAACAAACGTCAAAAGCAGGCTGTAATCCACGCGGGCAAACATCGACCTGTCCACCGCCAGCAGCCCGAGAACCGTTGCCGTCAGCGCAAATTCATACGGAAGTACCCTTGCCACCGCCAGCAGGTCCAGCCCAAACAGCGCAAGATACACTACCAGCCCCTTCTGGGAAAGGCGGATATTTTCGTCAAAAGAAACCCGTATCGGCGTATCATACGCCCGAAACTGCACCACGCTCCAAAGCAGTATAAACAGGAAGGAAACGAGCGTATACGGGAGCATCAGCCCGATAAACGAACCAAGGGAAACTCCCGCCCTGCCGTATAAATACAGGTTCTGCGGATTACCCACAGGCGTCAGCATGCTGCCGAGGTTCGCAACAACGGTTTGCAGCACCACAACGGGAACAACGAGCCGTTTCCTTTCCTCCGCGCCGAGCAGGCTGAGAACGATAAACGTAAAAGGAACAAAAGTAATCAGAGCAACGTCATTCGTGATTGCCATGCTGGAAAAAAAGCACAGCAGCACCAGAATACATACAAGCTGTCTGGCGTTTTTCACTCTGCCCAGAAGCCCCTGTGCGACCCATTGAAACACACCTGTTTTTTGCAGCCCCGCCATCGCGCCCATCAGGCAGAACAATATGGCAAGTGTGCGGAAATCTATGTATGACAAATATTGCGGGTCGGGGTGGATTAAGAGCGCGGAGCAGGCCGCCAGCAGCAGCGCAGCGCACAACACCGTTTCTTCCTTCAAAAAATGTTTCAGCTTTCCTTCCATCGGTTTTTTCCTCTCATAAAAATTTCTCAAAATCATTTTGCCAGAGATTATCATAGCTCATCTGACGCAAAGAATCAAGAGGGAATTTCCCGCTGTCCGAAAAGCGGCAAAGAGCCGGAACCCTTACGGATTCCGGCTTTTCTGCCTTTTCGGTACTTATTCGTTTTCTTTCTTTTTCGCGTTCAGTTGTGCAAGCAGAGCGCCGCCGCCCAGCAGAACCAGTGCGCCAAATTCAATCACAGGAGCGTCGCCCGTCATCGGAACGTCCGACAAAACAGCCGCATCATCTACAATATCTATAATGACATCGTCCTCTCAACGCCGAAAACTGCTTTCCTTCCGCGCTTCAGGCGCCCTTCTCTGCATCTGTCCAGCAGAGTGCAGACGGGCAGTAAAACGTGCTGCTAAAATTACTTTTGTCGAAATGTAT